>CAYMPC010000015.1:4896-23072 GCA_964392465.1 uncultured Methanosarcinales archaeon
AGTCCTGCAGCAACAATATTTTTTGCTACATATCTACCATAATAAGCTCCAGATCTATCAACTTTAGAAGGATCTTTTGATGAGAAACAGCCGCCTCCATGCCTTCCTACTCCACCATAGGTATCAACTATAATTTTTCTTCCTGTGCAGCCTTTATCAGCTACAGGGCCTCCAATAACAAACTTTCCAGTGCCATTGACAAATATTTTTGTTTCTGCATCCATCATATTTCCGCATATTGGATTAATAACATGCTCAGTTATGTCTTCTCTTATTTTTTCTAATTCTACATCAGGATCGTGCTGTGCAGCAATAACAACAGTATGGACTCTTTTTGGCTCTCCATTAACATATTCTATTGTAACTTGTGATTTTCCATCAGGTCTTAAATATTTTAGAACCTTTTTCTTTCTTACTTCTGCTAATTTCATGCATAATTTATGAGCTAACATTATGGGCATAGGCATTAATTCTGGTGTTTCTTTTGTAGCAAAGCCAAACATCATTCCTTGATCACCTGCTCCCTGCTCATGCTCTTTTGTTTCATCTACTCCCTGAGCAATATCAGGGCTTTGCTTGCTTATATTTACCCAAACACCAATAGCATCAGCATCAAAACCATATTCTGGTTTGTCATAACCTATTTTTCTCACAACCGCTCTTGCAATATCCTGTATTTCTACATAAGTAGATGTGGTAATTTCGCCTGCTATCATGATAGAACCAGTTTTAGTCAAACATTCAGCAGCAATCCTAGCATTAGGATCCTCTTTTATAATTGCATCAACTATTGCATCAGAAACCTGATCGCATAACTTATCAGGGTGGCCTTCTGTAACACTTTCAGATGTAAATAAAAAATTTCCTTTTCTGTTTATCATTTTTTTCCTCCTTGATATATATATATACCTAACAAGATTTAGGCAGGTCTTTTAAACATTGTTGATAAAAATATTCTTATAGGAATAATTTTTTAGTAAATATTAAAAAGAAACAAATATTTTCCCTGTTTATGGAAGAGCTTTCTGATTTGAAAAAAATAAGAAAAAAACTGGGATTGACACAAAATCAATTAGCTAAAAAGGCGAATGTTTCTCAATCATTAATAGCGAAAATTGAATCACAGAGAATAGATCCAAGTTATAAAAACGCAAAAAAGCTGTTTGAAACTTTATCTTTGCTTGATACAGATAATGAAATGACTGCAAGGGATATTATGTTTGAGAAAATTTATTCAATAAAAAGCACAGATTATTTGAGAGATGCCATAATGAAGATGAAAAGGCATAATATTTCTCAGATGCCTGTAATGAAAAATAAAAAAGTAGTCGGATATATCTCTGAGTCTGTTCTTCTAGATAAATTGCTTGAGGGAGAAATGCAGACAGTTAAAGTTGGAGAAATAATGGAATCTTCTCCGCCAATTCTTCCGCCAAATACCTCTCAAGGGGTTATTGCAAATTTGTTAAGGCATTTCCCTTTTGTGCTTATAGAGGAAAAAGGAGAATTAATAGGTATAGTTACAAAAGCAGATTTATTGAAGGTTGTTTATAACAAATAATTCAAATTAAATTTTTAACTTTCCCAAAATACATAACTTTCTTACTTGGGATAAATACTTCAAAATCATCTAACTTCTGTTTTAAGAAAGGACTAAGCAGTTTCTCACTAAGAATATCTGTCCCTTCAGTGATCATGTTAAAAGAAGGCATCACAATTAAGGTTTTATTTTTATATCTTCCTTTCAAGAAGCATTTGTATTTTTCTACTCTGCCGTTATCCCTTAATCCAATAGCAGGATGTTCATGACCTATAATCACTCTTTTGGATTTGTCAAACTCTTTGTTTTTTGGAATCTTATGTCCATGGCATATATATGTATCTTCGAATAAAATATAATCTATAAGCTGAATTCCTTTTTTCCTCGCTATAGGAGCAAGTTTAGTGTCATGATTACCTTTTATTAAAATCAATTCTGCTTTTGATGTCAAGAAATCAATTAATCTAATAGTATGCCGCCATTCAGTCTCGCTTATTGTGCTGAATTCATGTTTTATATCTCCATTAATTATTATTTTTTTTGGCTTAGTAACTTTAATTATTTTTTCTAATCTCTTTAGTATATCTTTATTTTGGAATCTTGGAATCAAGAAGCCTTTTTTATTAAGAGATTCTTCATAACCAATTTGAGTGTCTGAGATTATAATTATTTTTTCTTTATCTAGAAATAGAGCAAGATCTAGAATCATAATTCCTTTTTCTATATTCATATATTTAAATAAAAAAAGAATGTGTTTTTATGTTTTTTTCATCCTTAAGTAATCTTCATAGCAGTCCATGCATCTTGTTGTTATCTTGCCCTGGCTGTCCAAGACTAATTTTCTCTGCTGGTAATTATCAAGGAGCTTTCCGAATTTGTCGCATTTATTATACATAATATCCCCCTCACGACTATATTATAGTTAGGTGTTCTGTATATTTAAAAGTATCTTAAAAAATTAAAAAAGTATTCAAAAACAAACAAAAGTTGTTTTTTATCATAACTTTTGAGTTATTTGAGTTATATACATATACTAACTTTTTTATACCTCCTTATTTTTTTATTTTTTATGAATCTTGTGGATGTACATTGTCATCTTGATGAGCACTTTTATAAAGGCGATATTGATGAAGTAATAGAGAGAGCTAGAAAAAACAAGGTGAAGGCAATAATATGTGCGGGTATTAACCCAGAGACAAATAGATATGTATTGAAGCTAAAAGAAAAATATCCTGATATAATATTTCCAAGCCTTGGATTATATCCACCTGATGCTCTTAAGAAAGAATTAGAAAATTCTCCTGAAAAGATGAATTGTTCTTATGATGTCGATAAAGAACTTGGTTTTATTTATTCCAATAAAAAAAACATAGCAGCAATAGGAGAGGTTGGCATGGATTTTAAGAATGGAAGTGATTATGAGACACAGGAAAAAACATTTAGAAAGGTTATAGAATTAGCAATAAAGATGGATAAAGCATTAGTTATTCATTCTAGAAAAGCAGAAGATAAAGTGATTAGTATACTTGAAGAATATAATTATAAAAAAGTGGTTATGCATTGTTTTGGTGGAAATAATAAATTAGTAAAGAGGATAAGGGAAAACCAGTGGCTTTTTTCAATTCCTACTTCTATTGTTAGAGACGAGCATTTCCAGAGAATTGTCAAGGAAACACCACTTCACCAAATATTAACAGAAACAGATTCTCCTTTCTTAAGTCCGTTCAAAGAAAAAAAGAATGAACCCTCTTTTGTTATTGAAACAATTAAATTAATTTCAAAACTAAGAAAAACACCTGAAGAAGATGTTGCAAATATAATCTACTTAAATGCAAATAGACTTTTTAATTTTAGTTAACTCTCTTAATTTTCTTATCTTTTTTTATGTGGAATAAACTGCCAAATAGCACCTTCTTTTGGAAGGAAAGAAGTAATTCTCTTTTCTAATGGACTTATTGATTCCAAGTCTACAAACTTTTCGCTTTTTATTTTTCTTAAAAAGTAAAGTGAAAACATTAATCTCAGAAGAGCAGATAATCCAAAAATAAAATAAAATATGTTACCAAGGAAATCAGCAGGCAGATGCTTCATTAAATTTCCGCCTATTATTGCTCCAAAAAAGGTAGCAACCCCTATAAAAAAATTAAAGTAAGACAGCATAAGGAGCCTGTCTTCTCTTTTTGTGGAATCTAAAACAAAATTAGAAGTACTTAAATTATAGGCAGCCCAAACAGCTCCAGAAAAAAGCTCTATTATAAACAGAATTACTGATTGCTTGAAAAAAATCCAAAAAATTGGGACAATAGGAACAAGCAAGCCGCTTATCCCAAGCATCCATCTGCTTCCTTTTTGATCAATATTCTTTCCCCATTTATTAAGCACAATAAAACTGGATATAATGGCGGCTCCATTAATCAAAGAATATGTCAAAAAATCCATATTTAGATACTTCAGCATATATACTGTAAAAAAAGGAGCAGAAATACCTACTGCAAATTTCATCCAGCTGGAATACATGACAAACTGTCCAAAATTACTTTTTCTTATGTTTAAGCTGAAATGAAATAAGGATTCACCTTTCTGAACTTGTTTTAGCTCAGGTTCATAAAATCTATTTTTTATAAAAGCAGAAATAAGTCTTGAGAAAAAGGCGACAAAAAAGATTATAGAAAAACCAAAAAAAGGATTAATATTTTTGAAAACAGACAAAACAAATCCTGCTATAAGAGATGAAAAAAGTGAAAGCATTCCGGATACTTGGTTGATTCTACTGAAAATAATACCTCTCTTTTCATTTGGGATGATATCTCCAAGTAGACTGTTATAGAAAGGGTTTAATATTGCTCTGCTTATTGATTGAATAATTAAAAAATTTAAAAGCAATACATAATTATTGCCCCATAAAAAGGGAAGCAATAAAATAGGGATCCAAAGCAAGGCATCAATAAAAGCTGTAAAAAAAATTACTTTTCTCCTGCTTTTTATAATATTAAGTAAATCAGACGCAAATAATTGAAAAAATGAGCCAACTAATCCAGGTGTGGCAGAAATAATAGCAATAAAATCATTTGGTGCCTTTAAAGCTATTGCATAAGGAAGAATAAAATTAGAGTTTATTCCTTCTTTAATTGAAGTATAAACAGTATCGAAATAAATGAATTTTTTTGTTTTTTCTATTTTTATATATTCAGGGACTTCCTTTTTTTCGTCTTTGTTTTTTTTTGGCGTGATTTTTGATGTTTCTTTTATTACCATAATCTATTCCTGTTTATTACATTAAAAAAAGGATTTATATAATTTGTTGTTTGATTTTCGAAAATTATAAAAAGAAATTTTGATTATTTATAATATTAAATAAAATTTAATTAAAAACTCTAATCAAAAAATAAAAAGGTAATTAAAATGCAGACAAAATCAATTGATACACCACTTTCTGAAATAAATTTAAGGAGATATGAAAAACCCTATAATTTGAGCAAGAGAGAGCTAGTCAGAAAACTTTGCTTGAGTGTTGGCTTGTTAAATCCAGGAGATTCAAGAGATGTGATTGTAGATGTTCTTTATGTTTTGCTTGAGGCTAGAAAAGAAAATAAAAAACTTTCATCAGAGGAAATTAGAGAAGAGGTACTTGAGTTAAGGAAATCAGAAAAATTAGATGAGAATGGTACAGCAGCATCAAATATAAGAAGGCAGATAAGAAGATTGAGAGAGACTTTGCTTGTTGAAAAAATAAAAAATGATTATAGGATAACAGAGTTCAGTGAATTAGGTTTAATTTTTAACGAAAAGGTTGAAAAATTTATGATTCCCAGCATAATAGAAAGAATAAAAGAATATCTTAATGCAGTTGATACTTCTTTTCAAAAACAATAGGCGTGAGAAAAAATGGTATGTTTTGATAATATAAAAGAAGAAAATTTGAAAAAACTGAACAAATATGGGTTTGAAAAGATAAAAATAAAATCCAAGAATGAAAAAGCCAGATTTATAGGAAAAACAACCTTAGTTTTATATAAGACAGGAAAACTTCTTGTTCAGGGAAAAAAAGAGTCTGTTGAAGAAGTGGAAAAATTAATTGAATTCTTAGGAATTGCAGAAAATAAAAAAGGATTTTCAGGAATTGCTATAGGCAGCGATGAAAGCTTGAAAGGAGATACATTTGGAGGTATTGTGGTTGCAGGATTTAAAGCGAATGATGAGATCAGATGTGTTTTGAAAGATATTGGAGTAAAAGATTCAAAAAAACTTTTCAATCCGGATATAGCAAAAATAGCTCAAGAAATAATTGAAAAATACCCTAATAATTATCACATCGAAAATATCTTTCCGAAAGAATATAATAAGATGAATATTAGATCTTCTGTGACAGAAATTCTTAATGTGCTGCATACAAGATGCTATGCTAAATTAGCAAAAGGAAAAGATAAAAATATAATTCATATTGTAGATTTATATCCCAATTGTTCTGTTGGCAATATTAGGCAGACAGGAGCAGAATCAAAATATTTAGAAGTTGCTGCAGCATCTGTTTTGGCAAGATATGGAGCATTGGCTCAGATAAGAGAACTAGAATCAAAATCAGGTTTTTTTATTCCGATGGGAAGCACACATGTAGAATCTGCTTTGCTTGAAATAAAGAAAAAATCTCTAAACCCAGAAGATTTTGTGAAGTTGAAATTTTCTAATGTTGTGAAGTTCTTTGAATCGTTTTGAAAAGGACTTCCTTTATATAATATGTTAAACCCACAAGAAGCAGGATTATTCCTAAAATACTAGAGGAGATAGACATTATCCGCATTATACCTGTTTCATCTTTTAAATAAAATAGCAGACTAAATCCTATTATTATAAATACTATCCCTGAAATAAGGTAAGGAGTAAAATGAGTATTGACAAAATTTTTTACAGTTTCTTCCTCTTCATAGGGTTTTCTATTTTTGAAATTCCAGACAAATAGCATGATTATTCCTATTATTGTTGTTATTACTCCTAAAAATAAGAACAAAACAAAATAAGAGTCAAGAATAGATAGAAACATATGTAATTTATTAAGGAAAATCATGACAAAAACAAGAAAACCAAAAAATAATACAAAAATGGATTTATACATGAGTATATCTTCAGCATTCATTCTAAAATTCATCTGGAAGCTCATATTAATTATATTTTAAGAGGAGTTTATATATTTTTTTCTGATTTTAGGATATATAAGGGTTATACTTCTTCAGAAAATCTTTATAAATAGAGTCGGATTTCAATTGTTAAATATGAGTAAAAAAGAAAAAGAAGCACAGGAAAGATTAACTGCAGAGCAGGAAGAGCTTAGAAGAATAAAGATGCCCAGGCAGAATCAAGTTATAGGTGTTCTTGACAGGAGATTAGGTGGATCAAGATGCTATGTAAGATGTCTTGACGGAAAAACAAGGAACTGCAGGATTCCTGGAAGATTAAAAAGAAGTCTTTGGGTTAGAGAAGGAGACGTAATTCTAGTTGAGCCATGGGAATTAGATAAAGATGATAAAGGAGATATAATATTTAAATATACGAAAAGCCAAGTACAATTACTCCAGAGAAGAGGAGCATTGAAGAGCCTTGATGAATTCAGCGCTTTCTAATTATGCGTTCTAATTATTTGTTTGAGTTAATTTATCTTTAATTTTTTCTTATGTTGTTTTAGAAAAGTTTAAAAAGTATTAATATATAGGAAAAGACTATAATTAATAATATTCAATAGAGGTGAAAAAATGTTTTGGAGAAAAAAGGGTTCTTTGGAGCTTTCTGTCAATGCAATTGTGGTTATTGTTATAGCAATTACAATGTTGGGATTGGGATTAGGATTTTTGAGAGGGATTTTTAGTAACAGCCTTGGAAAGGTTGAAGATCAATTAAGAGGAATTGAGCAGCAAACAATAGATTCTTTAAAATTGGATTGTGAAGATGGGCTTTGTCTTCAATCTACAAATATAGAGGTTGAAAAAAATAAAGAATTTCACCTTTGGCTAGTAGCTTATAATAACTTTGATTGTGATATAACAAATCTTAAAGTTAAAATTGGAACATTTGACTGGGGAAGTGTCAAATTTGGGACAGCAGATTGTCAATTTATCCCAACCGAGGATCCAGCTAAACAACCAAAGTGCGAGGATATAAGTATCCAGATTGCACCAAGTCCTAACCTAGATCAAAAACAAAAACAAGAAATGCTTATTATGATTAAACCAAAATCAACAGTTAAACCAACAATTTACACCTATCCTATTGTTCTTACAGGTAGTTGTGGTAGCAATAGCATAAGTGAGAAAAAGGTATTAACCTTAAATGTTCAAGGATAGGTGATAAAAAATGAAAAAACGCCTTACACAATCAGAAGAATTTGAAATATTGAAGTTAGTGCTTGACAAATTTTTATGGATGGGCTTTGGTATCTTGGCATATGGATTTTATGTTCTTATGACAGGACAGACAGAAGCATTAATAAAAGGAGTTTCTTTTTTATTTGCGGGCGCCATAATATTGATGATATTCATGTTCCTGCTTATTAAGGAATATGAGATTACAAGAAAATAATTTTTTTATTTTTTATTAAAATGAAATCAAAAAAAGCAGCTTTAGAATTATCGATGAACTTTATAGTCGGTATGATTTTTGGAATAGTACTATTTAGCTTAGGTCTTGTCTTTGTCTATAGAATTGTAGCAGATACTGATAAAATTATAGATTGGGGATTGCCTAGCACTTTTGATGTTTTGGTTAAAGATTGTGTTAACAACAATCATAAAGTGTGTATTCCGATAAAGAAAGCAGAATTAAGAACAAGAGAACATACTACTTTTGGAGTGATTATAAATAATAATTATGGCCAAGAAAAAGATTTTAAGATTTTTGTAAAATTTGCAACAGGAATGCTGGAAGATGGAACAACAGTCTCAAGTTCAAGTATAGATTTATCAAAGTGGACATTTACTGATTTTAAGGTTGAAAAAATAGAAAATAATAATTATGAAATAGTAAATGTGCCTTTTTTAGTTCCAAAAGGTACAAAAGCAGGAGAGTATGTGTTTAATATTAATGTATGTTTTAATGCAATTGATAATCAGCAGCCAAGCAAATGCAGTTCTCCATATAATTCTTTATATGACACGACAGAGCAGATTACAATTACGGTTATATAAAATTAAGCTAATTTTATTATTTTTGCTAATTTTTTTGGATCCAGACTTGAGCCGCCTGGCAGACAGCCATCTACATTAGGCATTTTTAATATAGAATATGCGTTTTCTGGAGTAACGCTTCCTCCATATATTATCCTTGTTGTTTCACTTGTTTTTTTATTGAATTTTTTAGAAATCGAAGTTCTAATAAATTTATGGACTTCTTCAGCTTGTAAAGGTGTTGCATTTTTTCCAGTGCCTATTGCCCATACAGGTTCATATGCTATAACAATATTTTTTATTTGATTTGGAGTTATTCCATTTAACCCTAAATAAAACTGTTTTTCAATTACTTCTTTTGTCCTTTTTGTTTCTCTTTCTTTTATTGTTTCACCTAAGCAAAAAATAACTTTTAATTTTTTATTAAGGCCTGCTTTTATTTTTTTATTGATTATTTCATCTGTCTCATTGAAATATTTTCTTCTTTCAGAATGACCAATTATAACATAATCAGCATATTCTTTAATCATTTTTGGGCTTATTTCTCCTGTATAAGCTCCTTCTTCTTCATAGAATACATTTTGCGCTGCTAATTTTATATTAGATTTTTTTGTTTTTTCTTTTAATAAGTTAAGTAGAGTAAAAGGCACAGCAAGCACAATTTCACATTTATTCACACTTCTTACTGAAGGAATAAACACTTTTAAATAACCTAAAGCCTCTTTGCTTGTTTTATGCATTTTCCAGTTTCCACAAAAGAATTTTTTTCTCATTTTTTCACCTTTAATGATTTAATTAAAAAATAAATACCAATTATAATGGAAAAGATACTTATTATCTGTGTATGAGCTAAACCAAATAAATAAGCACTTTGCGTTTCCCTGAAAAAATCAGTAATGAAACGTGCAATTCCATAACCTATAAAAAAAGAAGAAAATAATATTCCTTTTTCGTTTTGCCATTTAATATAGATTAAGATTAATAAAAAAAATAAAACAAACATTGAAATTGCTTCATATATTTGAACAGGATGCCTGCATAAACTATCTATCCTTTGAAAAACAACACACCAAGAAACACTGGCTGGAAAACCAAGGTGTTCTCCATTGATATAATTTGCTATCCTTCCAAATCCGATGATTAAAGGAAGAAATAAGCTTAAATAATCAAATACTCTTATTATATCTATTTTATTTTTTTTGCAGTATAAATATATAAAGAGTATAGCGCCAATCAATCCACCATACCATCCTAAGCCACCTTTCCAAATTTCAAATATCCCTATTAGGTTGTTTTCGTAAAGATAAAAATCACTTATAACATGGAATAATCTTGCGCCAATTAATGCCCATATCATTGAGTAAGTAACCAAATCAATTGCTTTATCTTTATCTAGATTTTTTATCTTCTTTTCCTTTGCTTTTCTTGATAAAAACAAAGCTACTAAAATAAAACCAAGAGCATAGACAAGCCCATAGAATCTTATTGAGAAAGGACCTATTGCAATTAGATTAGGGTTAATGTTCTGTATAAACATGTATAGTTTAAAACTAATTTGGTATTTATATGTTTGGATAATATTTCGCTTTTATGCTTTAGTAAATTATTTAAAGAATCCTTTCTTTATTTTTTTGGGTGATTAATATGGAGGATGTTGCAATAGAGATGAATAAGATAAAGGCAAAAAAAAATCCTACTGTTATGGAAATTAGGAGATATGTCAGATATGCTGTTAATGTTCTTAAATATGATTCTGAAAAACTATATGAAGAAGTAGTGCATTGGAAAAAAGAAGAGCTTGAAAAAGAAATAAAGGAAGTAGAAAGAGAGAATTTAAAGCCAAAACCTAAAAGATACTATGTGTCTTTGAAAGACCCATTGGAAGATGGAGGCTTAAGATAAAATAAATTAAAAAAAATTATTCTTTTATTATTTTTGTTACACCTGGTTGTCTTTGCTGATAAGGAGGAACTATTACTCTGATATCAATACTACCCCTCCTTCCTGTTATTGGTAAAGAATATACGCTTCCCTGTATATCTTGTACTCCTCTTTCCTTATGTTCTGTTTCTAATTGATGATATTCACTCCCTTCATAATTTTTTCCATCACTACTTAATAATTTAGCTGCAGCACTACAAGCTTCATCTATGCAACCAACATTATTTGCAAATAATCCACAATCAGGATGCATCATTAAATCAATATTTTTTATATTAGTATTAATACCATCAGTTGACATGTATAGCAATAAAGTTCTTAATAGATTTTCTGCAATTGAAGGACCAGCAGCTCTGGGCTTTCCAAACGCAAATCCTGTTCCTCCTTGGTTAAAAGCATATACATCTCCAGGAATTCCAATGACAAGAGTACTATCGTTATAAGCAAGTTGTACTACTCCTAAAGGTAAACTGCCATGCACTTCTCTTTTTTCTATAATATCGAATCCATTATAATAATTATTGTATGTTAAGGCAAATTGGAAAAAACCTGTTGCATCTTCTTCTATTTGCTGTCTATGATTATCATCATAATAAACAGGAATGTCCTTAAAATCTTCTCCTAGTGAAGAGACAGGATATTTTGGATCTACACAAGTTATTATAATCCTGTTTATTGTTCTTGGGAAACCACTTACACTAAGAATATGTTCTAAATTCATTTTTTCACCATCCTATATCTTATATTTTTTTCATAGATAAAAATCAGAAATATATAAACTTTTCTTTTTGTTACTACTAAATAATAATTATCTTTTCTTTTTAATTCTCTTACTCCTGAAAATTGTCTCTCTTTCCATTTCTTCTAGTCTAAGCTGGATGAAGTTTTTTAGGTTAGTCAATTTTGGAATAACATCAAATTCAAGAGCATTTACTCTTCTCTTTGTTTTATCAATTTCTTCTAATAATCTAATCATAGAGGTTTCAACTTCAGCAACAAGCAAGATATATTCAAGCAACTCTTCATAAGCAGTTGCTGCATCATTCAAAGCAGCGCTTGTATTTAATAAACCATATCCCCTGCTCAAGACATCATGTTTTATATTATCGCTTTGAATATTTGGAACAATGACACCCATTATGTTTTTTGTCTTAACCTCAATCATTGGCTTATTTTTTATTGCCATTGAAACAGATTTAATAGTTAAATCCCCATCCATGACTCTGGCAATATTTATCTTTCTAATTGCTTCTCTGTATTTTTCAGTCATCTCTTTTCTAACTGATTTTGTCTCTTTTAATATATCAAAAAACTCTAAAATCAGGCCATCTCTTTTTTTCTTAAGAAGTTTATGCCCAGATTTAGCTAGCTTGATTTTATTTTTTAGCTTTATCAGCTCTGATCTTGTTGGCTTAACTTCCATTTTTTCCTTATTTCTATAATCTTTTTATTCTTGAATTAAGCATGTCTTTTTCAAGAGAGCTTAATAAAGGATGTTTTTTAAGTTCATTTTCATCAGTAATACCATTAATATTTGTTATTATGATTCTTCCTTCTTTCTCACTATAATGTGAGTGAATATCAAAAAGAGCGCCTACAATAAACGTGTGTTCTGTGTTATATCTCTTCATTGCTTCTTCTACCTGAAGATCCACATTATACTGGGCCATTTTGCTTATCCTAAATGAATCAGCTTTTTCAAAATTTTTTTTGCTTAAATTGAAAAAAAGAGGATATAACTCTTTTTTTATCTCTGAACTTTCTTTTGAAAAATCTGTCTGAGAAGCTTTTATGGCTCCGCAATCAGTATGTCCAAGAATCATAAGAATAGGAGTATGAAGATGGTGAACACCATAATCAACACTTCCAAAATTGTTTGTTATCTGATTTCCTATATTTCTTATATGAAAAACAAAATTTACCATATCTCTGTTAAAAATATGGCCGCTGATTCTTGAATCAGAACAAGTAACTAAAGTAACTTTAGGAGATTGGCCTTTCTTTATTGTTTCCCACAATTCTTTATTGTTTTTGTAATCTTCATTACCTTCTATTATCTCTTTAATAGCGTTATGTGCCAATTATTTCACCCTTTTTAATTTTTCATGATTTTCAGACTCTTCTAGAGGGAATTCATGCTTAGTTCCTTTTAATTCAGTATCTTTTTCCTCACCATAATACTTCTCTCTGAATTCTGGCTTTATTCTTGTCAAATCTTTTTTAGGCATCATTCTTAGAAGATCCCATCCTATTCCTAAAGTATTTAGGATGCTTCTATCTTCTTTTGTTGTCTGTCTTACAAATCTTTTTTCAAATTCATCTGCAAATTTCAACAATCTTTTGTCTCTATCAGAAAGAGCTTCTTCTCCTACAATAGCAACTAGTCCTCTTAAATCTCTTCCTTCAGCATAGTTTGCATATAACTGATCAGATACTTGTTTGTGATCTTCTCTTGTTTTTCCAGGTCCTATTCCAGAATTCATTAATCTTGATAAACTAGGAAGGACATCAATAGGAGGATAAATACCTTTTCTATGCAATTCTCTTGATAATACTATCTGGCCTTCTGTAATATATCCTGTTAAATCAGGAATAGGATGAGTAATATCATCTCCTACCATAGTTAAGATAGGAAACTGCGTAATGCTTCCTTTTTTTCCTTCTACCATTCCTGCTCTTTCATATATGGAAGCTAAGTCAGTATACATGTATCCAGGATAACCTCTTCTTCCAGGAATCTCTTCTCTTGCAGCTCCTACTTCTCTTAATGATTCACAGTAATTTGTCATATCTGTTAAAATAACCAAAACATGCATTTCTTTTTCATATGCCAAATATTCTGCAGTTGTCAATGCCATTCTTGGAGTGATAAGCCTTTCGACAGCAGGATCATCTGCTAAGTTAAGAAATACAACAGCTCTTTGCAGTGCTCCTGTCTCTTCAAAATCTCTCATAAAATATTGCGCTTCTTCATTTGTAATTCCCATTGCTGCAAAAATAACTGCAAACTTTCCATCGCTTCCCAATACTTTTGATTGTCTAGCAAGCTGTAAGGCAATTTCGTTGTGCGGCAATCCGCTTCCTGAAAAAATAGGAAGTTTTTGTCCTCTGACAAGTGTATTTGTGGCATCAATTGTAGAAATTCCTGTCTGGATGAACTCAGCAGGGCTTTTTCTGACATAAGGATTGATAGCTGCTCCTGTTATATCGAGTCTACTTTCCGGAACGACTTCTGGACCGCCATCTCTTGGTTTTCCTGCTCCTGTCAAGATTCTTCCAAGCATTTTTTCTGAGACAGATAATTTAATAGTCTCTCCAAGGAATTTAACCCAAGAATTTTTATCAATCCTTGATGTTCCTTCAAAAATCTGGACAACAACCAAATCTTCACTTGTATCAAGAACCTGTCCGTTTTTTATTGTTCCATCAGACAGTTTGATAGAAACCAATTCATTATATCCTATAGGATGTGTTTTTTTTACGAAAACTAATGGGCCAGCAACCCTGCTTATTGTTTTATATTCTTTTTGTAGCATTATTTTCACCTTTTCTTTGACTTAATTAGGATAGTTTTGAAAATTCTCTGTCTATCTCCATCTTTATTTTGTTCAGCTCAGCATTGTAGTCTTTAATGAATTTGACATTTGCTATCTTCTCTTTTGATTCTAGATTAAGAAGGCTTGTTATTCCGATGCCTTCTTCTAGCGCAGCATAGGCTTTTTTTCCAAAATAAAGGATTGTGTCTGCAAGCATGAAAGTCTTTTTTGGTTCGCAATAAGTATCGATATCATGATATGCATTCTGTTGGAGGAAAAAC
Source organism: uncultured Methanosarcinales archaeon (assembly GCA_964392465.1). GTDB lineage: Archaea > Nanobdellota > Nanobdellia > Woesearchaeales > GW2011-AR15 > JAAXVZ01. The sequence continues at coordinate 19,346 of CAYMPC010000015.1, forward strand.
TCTCTGATCATTCTTGCTATCTCTAAAGTCAGCTGCTGTTTTTCAGGCAGTGCATCGCTTCCGACTAATTGAACAATTTCCAGAAGTTTTTCTTCTTCTTGCAGAATAGCCATTATTTCTGCCATTAAAGCAGACCATTGAGGAGATACATTTTCAACATACCAAGGCTCTAAGGTCTTATTATAAAGACTGTAGGATGTTAGCCAGTTTATACTTGGAAAATGTCTTCTCTGAGCAAGTTTTGCATCTAAAGCCCAGAAACATTTTGTAACTCTTAATGTATTTTGTGTAACTGGTTCTGAAAAATCTCCTCCAGGAGGGCTTACTGCTCCAATTACAGAGACTGAGCCTGTTTTTCCTGATAATGTTTTAGCAATTCCTGCTCTTTCATAAAACTCAGCAAGTCTTGTTGCAAGATAAGCTGGATAACCTTCTTCACCGGGCATTTCTTCTAATCTTGATGAGATTTCTCTCATTGCTTCTGCCCACCTTGAAGTTGAATCAGCCATCAAGGCAACTGAATAGCCTTGGTCTCTATAATATTCAGCAATAGTGATTCCTGTATAAACAGAGGCTTCTCTTGCTGCTACAGGCATGTTTGATGTGTTTGCGATTAAAACAGTTCTGTTCATCAATGGTTTTCCTGTTTTTGGATCAATCAAATGAGGAAACTCTGTAAGTACTTCTGTCATTTCGTTTCCTCTTTCTCCACATCCTATATAAACAACAATATCAGCATCAGACCATTTAGCTAATTGCTGCTGTGAAACAGTTTTTCCAGCACCAAAGGGTCCTGGAATAGCAGCTACTCCTCCTTTTGCTAAAGGAAATAAAGAATCAAATATTCTCTGGCCTGTCAATAACGGCATTTTTGGAGCTGATTTTTCACTTACTTTTCTTGGTACTCTGACTGGCCATTCATGACTCAGCTTTAATTCATTTCCGTTTTTTAATTTTCCAATAGTTTCATCAACTGTAAACTTTCCTGACTTAATTTCAGTAAGTTCACCTTCGTATTCTTTATAAGGCGGAACTAATACTTTATGAGTTATTGTAGAAGTTTCAGCAACTTCTCCAATTATCATTCCTGGTTTTAAAATATCTCCTTTTTTTACACTTGGCTTGAACTCCCATTTTTTGTTTTCATCTAGACCAGAGGCATCAACTCCTCTTTTGATGAAATCTCCCATTTTTTCAGCTAAAACAGGGAGAGGTCTTTGGATTCCGTCATAAATGCTTGTCAATAACCCCGGGCCTAGTTTTACTGATAAAGGTTTTCCAGTATTAATGACTTTTTCTCCTGGTTTTAATCCAGAAGTATCTTCATAAACCTGGATTGTTGTTTTTTCATTATCAATTTGGATAACTTCACCCATTAATCCTTCTTCTCCTACTCTTACAAGATCATACATTCTTGCATTTATTCCTACTGCAATGACAACAGGTCCAGCTATCCTCAAAAGTTTTCCTGCTTTTTTGTTTTCATTTTGCTCTTTTTGTTCTTTTTTCATTATAATTTCACCTTGAGTTTTTAGAAATGTTTTTTACCATAAATCAATACCAATTGCTTTTTTGATCATATCCCTTAAATTTTCTTGTGCTTCACTTTTTGTTGATAAGACAACTACAACAGGCATTAGTGAGTTTTCAACAACCCTTCTATAATTTGGATCCAATTTGTTCATTGCCTTATCATTTGTTACCACAATACCTATTGATTTATTACTTAAGCATTTAGTAAACTTATCTTTAAGTGTATCTTGGGTTTCAGCTTCAAATATGTTTTTAATCCCTATTAGCTCAAACCCCATAACAAATTCATTATCCCCTACAACAGCAAGCTCAGCTATTCAAATCACCTTAATTTTCTATAATTATCATTTTTTTTATATAATCTTCATTAATTTCCAGTTTTTTTGATTTAATTATTATTTTAAGATTTTTTACTTCTATTTCTTTGATAAACATAAACCCTAAGATTACATCAACTGTTAAAGGATGTTGGTGAAATAATAGAAGTCTTTTTTTAAGTAAAAACTCTTCAAAAAGGACATCATATTTCAAAAGAGGATCACTTATATCGTCTTTTTCTGATTCAAATATCCTGCGATATTGAGTTTTCTTTATTTCCCTTATAAAAGGTAATATGCTATCTAATTGTAATAAATTTTTTAAAAAAGGCTCAGAAAGGTTCCTTCCTTGATAAATCAAAAACTTCTCAATATTATTTTTATCTAATTTGAAAAATATTTTTTTAAGAATTAGTTTTAAATTATATATCTCAATCTCATATACAAAAAAATCACTTAATAGTTTTCCTTTTTTAGGAAGTTTTCTTGAAAAGGAGAGTGTGCTTGAGTAATAGTTATAATCCAAAAGGTTTTCAATTTCAGATAGGTCTTTTGATGCATCATACCTTTCAATTGCGTCTTTCATCCCATCTATTGAAATAAGTTTAGCTTCTTCAATAATCTCTTTTGTGCTGTTCTTTTTGAACATTTCTTTTAATTTTTTCAGTTTTAATGAGCCAACCGGGAAAAGTAATTCATCTAGTTCCTCTTCTTTTGAATTAACCAATCTTGCTCTCAAAATATTTTTTATATTCCAAATATCGTATCTTTTCAAGTATTCATCCATCAAAGCTCTTATGTTCTCATCAGCGATTTGTCTTAACTTTAAGAATGATTTAGCAAGACTTTTATTTAAGGCAATCTCAATCAATCTAATTCCCGAGTATTTCATAGCCATGGCATTAATATCTTCGTTATATACTCCTTCTTGAAGAAATTTTATTATTTCGCTTGGGTCCATCTTCATTATTTTATCATAATCCTGCTTTTTTAGAAGGAGCCCTTTCATAGCGTAAACTCTAGCAAAAGTGTAAGGGTTAAATCTATAATCAATTTTTTGGTCTTTCACTTTTTTACCTAAATAATATTTTTGATATCTCAGATAAGTTTTTCTTTTTTATTTCTTCCAAAAAGGTTTCATAGGAAGCATCAACCCTTATTTCCCCTTCTTTATCTTCTATAACAACTCCACCTAGAATATCAGTTTCTTTTGGAGAAAATTTTTTTAAGTAAGCTATGTCTTTTTTTGAACAATATATCTTTCCGGATTTTAGATTATTTGGTTCAATTCCTAAAAGATGCTTAATGTGATTTTCTCTTTTTTTTTGAGGGATGTTTTTTAATTCTTCTTTTGTTCTTTCAAAAACTTCATTCAATACTTCTTTTTCAAGTAAAAGCTTTTGTTTTTTTAAAAAAGAAGATGTCTCTTCTTCCATCATTTTTGAGTATTGCTCAATTGCAGATTTTGTTTCTTTATCTATTGTTTCTTTTATTGAGGAAATCCTGTCTTCTGCTGAATCCAATATGAGTTTTTTCTCTTTCTCTCCTTCTTTGATAATCTCTTTAGCTTGTGCAGTAGCATTAGAAACTATTTCTTTTTTGACTTCTTCAATTCCCATTTTAATTTCTCCGACTTTTTTATTCAATAAAATAAAAAATTAATTTTAATTTATTAACCAACTAAGCCTAGGATTAATATTGCAACAACTAGTCCGAAGATAACTATACTTTCTGGAATAACCGTCAATATAAGTCCTTTACCAAATAGTTCTTCTTTCTCTGCCATTGCGCCTACAGCTGCAGTTCCAATTGCCTGTTCTGCTAATGCAGTTGCAATTGCTGTTAATCCAACCGCAAGTGAAGCACCTATAGCAACC
>CAYMPC010000016.1:0-20671 GCA_964392465.1 uncultured Methanosarcinales archaeon
CCAAAGTATAGAATTAAAGTAGAAGAAATAGCAAAACACTGGGGAAATAATGTAGGCAGTATTAAATCAGGACTTAAAATAGAAGAAAAAACAGTGCCTTCTATTGATGAAGATACAGCAACTATAGCTGTTGAAGCAGCTAGAAATATAATAACAACTTCAAATATAAATACAAAAGAGATTGGTGCAATATATATAGGTTCAGAATCACATCCATATGCAGTCAAGCCAACAGGAACAATTGTAGCACAGGCAGTTGGCCTTTCTAATAATTATACAACAGCTGATCTGGAATTTGCATGTAAGGGAGGAACAGCAGCAATACAAATTGCTCTAGCTTTAATTAAATCTAAAATGATGAAATATGTTTTGGCAGGGGGTTCTGATACTGCACAAGCAGCTCCTGGAGATGTTTTAGAATATACTTCTGCTGCAGGAGGAGCAATGTTTTTAATAGGAGAAGAAAAGGTAATTGCAGAAATAACTCATACAGTTTCTTTTACTTCTGATACTCCAGATTTCTGGAGAAGGGCGCATCAAAAATATCCTAGCCATACAGGCCCATTTACAGCAGACCCTGCTTATTTCAGGCATGTAATGAATGCTACAAAAATGCTTTTTGAAAAAGCAAAAACAAATGCAAAAAACTACAATTATGCAGTATTCCACCAGCCAAATGGAAAATTCCCATTAAATGCTTCAAAAGAACTTGGATTCACAAAAGAGCAAATTCTTCCAGGTTTATTAGTAGGAAAAATAGGAAATACTTATTCAGCATCTTCTCTGCTTGGATTGTGCGCTATCCTTGATATCGTAAAGCCAGGAGAGAGAGTTTTATTGACCTCTTACGGTTCTGGAGCTGGAAGTGATAGTTTTGATATTACAATTACAGAGGAAATACTCAATGTGAAAAAAAAGATTAAGGCAGTTGAATCATATATTAAAAATAAAACCTATATTGATTATCCAGCTTATTTAAGGAATACAGGAAAACTATAAAATAAATAAACTAAATAAAATGAGAAAAGTCGCAATCATTGGAATAGGACAGACAAAATTTGGACAGATATGGGAGAAAGATTTAGTTAATTTAGCAGTAGAAGCAGGAGTAAAGGCTATCCATGATGCTGGTGTTCATAAAAAAGATATTCAAGCGCTATATGGAGGAACTATGTCAGGAGGATTATTCAATAGTCAGGAACATCTAGGAAGTATATTTTCTGATTACTTAGGATTTAAAAATATTCCAAGTACAAGAGTTGAGGCTGCATGTGCTTCAGGAGGATTGGCATTAAGACAAGCATACATTGACATTGCATCAGGGATGCATGATATTGTTGTTGCAGGCGGAGTTGAAAAGATGACAGATATAAGCAGTTATTCAACAACAAAAGTTTTGGCAACAGCAGCAGATACAGAAAGAGAGGCTGTTTTTGGCGCAACATTTCCAGGATTATATGGGATGATGGCAAAGTTGCACATGCATAAGTATAAAACAACTGAAGAGCAGATGGCTTTAGTCGCTGTTAAGAATCATAAAAATGCTTTGCATAATGAATATGCACAATTTCATAAAGAAATAACAGTTGATGATGTTTTAAAATCATCAAAAATAGCAGATCCTATTAAATTATTGGATGCATCTCCAATAACAGATGGAGCAGCAGCAATTGTTTTAGCATCTGAAGAAAAGGCAAGAGAATTATGCGATACTCCCATCTGGATAGCTGGCTCAGGGCATGCAACAGATTCAATAAGCTTGCATGACAGAGAAGATTTAGTTACATTGAGGGCAACAGTAGAAGCAGCAAAGCAAGCATACTTACAAGCAAAGATACAGCCTAAAGATATACAAGTGGCTGAAGTCCATGATTGTTTTACAATTGCAGAATTACTGGCATTAGAAGATTTGGGGTTTGTAAAAAAAGGAGAAGCTGGAAAATTTACAGAAACAGGACAAACGCAAATAGGTGCTAAGCTTCCAATAAATACATCAGGAGGATTAAAGGCAAAAGGACATCCTATAGGAGCAACAGGAATAGCACAGGCTATTGAGGCAGTTTTACAATTAAGAGGAGATGCAGGAAAAAGAAATACAAATGCAGAAACAGCGCTTACACACAATGTCGGCGGAAGCGGCGGAACATCAGTTGTGCACATTTTCAAGAGAACGTTGTAATAATTAAAATAAAAAACTGAAATAAAATGACAGTACCAAGAATCTGGAGACGCATACCCGAACATTATAACTTAATAGGAAAAAAATGTTCTGGATGTAATGAATTATATTTTCCTAGTAGAGAAGTCTGCGTTAAATGCGGCTCTCTTAAGATGGAAGATTATAAATTCAAAGGAGAAGGAAACATAATCACCTTCACTATAATAAGGACAGGAGTCAATGATCCTGAAAGTGAGATGCCTGAGAAGGCATTTAGAAAAATACCTTATAATCTGGCAATAATCCAGCTTGAAGAAGGGCCTATGCTCACTGCAGAAATAGTGGATTGCATGCCTGAAGAAGTTGAGATAGGAAAAAAAGTAGAGGTTGTTTTCAGAAAAATTTTAGAAATGGGGAAAAAAGGAGTTATTCAATATGGCTACAAATTCAAACTCATCTGATGCAGACTTATTAAAAAAAGTCTTGGATAATAAACTGAAATTCTATGAATTAGATGATTTATCAAAAAACGCAGACAAAATAAGATTGGTTGCACTTGAAAAAAAACTAGGAATCAAATTAGAATCAATCGGAAGCACAATTCTTTCTCCTGAAGAGTGTAAAGGTAATATAGAAAACATGATAGGAAGCTGTCAAGTTCCTTTGGGAATAGCAGGTCCTGTTTTATTAAAAGGGGAAAAGGCAAAAGGAGAATTTTATCTTCCTATTGCAACCACAGAGGGAGCCTTGACAGCTTCTGTAAATAGAGGTTGTTCTGTAATAAATAAAAGCGGGGGAGCATATTCTATTATATTAAAAAATGAACAGACAAGATCTATTTTGTTTAAGGCACATAATATTATTGAAGCAAAGAAATTTACAGAATGGGTTGAAAAGAATTTTGATTTATTGAAAAGTGCAGGAGAGCAGGATGAAAAATTTATAGAGATAAAAAAAATAGAGAGATATATTGTAGGACTGAATATCTGGCTAAGGATTAAAGCATATACCTATGATGCAATGGGCATGAACATGATTACAATAGCTGGGAAAAAAATAGCAGATTATATAATTAAAGAGTATAAAGAAACAAAAGGAATTGAGTTTATTTCTGAATCTGGAAATTTATGCACAGACAAAAAACCAAGTTTAATGAATCTCATTAATACAAGAGGGAAAAAGGTAATTGCTTCTGTTGATATTCCTGAAAAAATAATTAAAAAAGTTCTGAAAACAACATCAGAGGAATTAATTGATTTGAATTACAGGAAAAATCTTCTAGGAAGCGCTCTTTCAGGAAGTTTGGGATATAATGCGCATTTTGCAAATGTAATAGCGGCAATGTTCATAGCAACAGGACAGGATGTTGCTCATGTAGTTGATGGCTCTTTAGGATTTACAACAGTAGAAAAAATAAAAGGAGGAATAAATATTTCAGTTACTTTAATGAGTTTACAAATTGGTACAATAGGTGGAGGAACAAAGTTAAGAACTCAGAAAGATTGCTTGTCTCTATTAGGTTGTTTTGGAGCAGGGAATCCTCCAGGAAACAATGCTGAAAAACTGGCAGAGCTTATTTCTGTCGGGGTATTAGCTGGAGAAATATCTTTGTTAGGGGCATTATCTACCAAAGAGTTAGCTAAATCTCATGAGAAATTAAACAGATAAAATGATTCTTAAAATATTCTGCATTAATATGTGGCTTTTGCCGTTTAGATTATCAAAAAACAACAAGAAAAGAGTAAGCTTACTTTTAGATTTCATAAATAAAAAACAACCGGACATAATAACACTTCAGGAGGTATGGGATACGAAACATATAACTTTTCTTAAAAAACATTTGAAAAATTATTTTTTTTCCTATGTGGCAAAAAAAAAACTGAATATATCAGGTGTAGTAACAATTTCTAAATGTTCCCCAACAAATATAGAATTTTTTCCTTTTAAAAAAAATAAAGAAATGGATTTTGTAGAGAAAAGAGTTATGAAAGGAGTAATAAAGACCGAATATAAAATAAAAGACAAAAAATTTTTTTTTTATAATACTCACTTATATAATCCTACAAGCGAAAGAAAAAAACAGATTACAAAAAACCAAATACATTTCATCAAAAGCAGAATAAAACCAAATGGAACAGTTTTCCTTTGCGGAGATTTAAATTTAGATAAAAATGAATTTGAGAAAGTCAACAATGGCTTTTTTTCCTTTGCAGAAAAAACAAGAAACACCTTTTCCTCAGATAACAAATATTTAAAAAAATGGTGGGACAGGAAAGTTAAAGGCAATAAAAAAATAGATTATATATTAATAAAAACAGATGCAAAATATTCTTTCAAATCTCAAACAATAAATAAGGATTTATCCGATCACTTTGGTATTTACACAGAAGTCAATTTTGAAAGTTAACTTAAATCTTTCTTCTCATCTCTATATGTGTATCCCTAAAACCCCATCTTTTATAGATAGAATGTGCATGCTCATTTTCAGGATATACGGCAATAGAAATAGTAGTTAGTCTTTTTTTTTTAAACCAAGCTATTGCTTTTTTCTTAAATTTTGAGCTAATTCCTTTTCCTCTATATTCTTTCTTTACAAACAAGTCACTAAAATATCCTAGCTTTTCAATCTTAAATATGGGAATGTTTTTTTTTATTTGATTAAGAGAATAACCTATTAAACTATTTTTTTCTTCAGCTACAAAAATCACAGAATTTTTAGATCTTATACATCTTTTAATATGTTTCAAAAAAAGAACCTGAGCATTTTTCTTTTTTTCTAGAAAAGGTTTTACACTAGGGTTGTTAGTGATTATTACATCATCATGATACTTCATAAATTCAGTCCATAGCTCTAGAATATCATTAGAATCTCTTAATTTAGCTTCTCGTATTATAATCATGTTCAAAAATAATATATTTTCTTATAAAAATCTATCTTTATTTTTGACATATATTTTTATACTGGTTTATTTTTTCAAAAAGCATGAAGACAGCAAAAGCTTGCGCGAAAATAATTCTTTTTGGAGAGCACGCTGTAGTTTATGACAAGCCAGGAATCGCTGTTCCAATAAAAAAATTATATACCTTGGCAACAGCTTCCTCTGATTCTTTTTCATATACAACAGACAGAGAGATGAATGAAGAAGATCACATGAAAATAAGCAAACTTTTTAAGCTTCTTTTTGAAAAACTAAATGTTTCAAGCAGAAATATAAGTGTGGATATAGAATCAAATATCCCTCTTTCTTCAGGATTGGGGAGCAGCGCTTCATTATCTATTGCTTTGATTAGGGCTTTCTCAAATTATTTTGATTTGAAACTTGATGAAAAAAAGATTAATGATACTGCATTTGAATGTGAAAAAATATTTCATGGTATGCCGAGCGGAATAGATAACACAGTTATTACTTATGAAAAACCAATATTTTTCAAAAAAAACAACTTTGATACAATTATACTGAAAAAGCCAATAAACCTAATAATAGCAAACACAGGGATTAAATCGAACACAAAAGAGATAGTCTTAGAGCTAAAAGAAAGGTATGAAAAAAATAAAGAAGCATATATGAAACAGTTTGACAATATTGAAAAAATTACGTTATTAGCAAAAGAATCTCTAGAAAAAGGAGATATAAAAAAATTAGGCAGATTAATGACACAAAATCATGAATTTCTTGGAGAGATAGGAATCTCTAATTTACAGCTAGATGCAATGGTTAATAAGGCCTTAAAAGCAGGAGCGTATGGTGCAAAACTTGCAGGAGCAGGCAGAGGAGGCAACATAATTGCTTTGGTTGATGAGAAAAAAACAAACCATATCATGAATGAGCTAAGATCTATGTCAAGAGAGATTATATCTTCGGTGATAATATGACATTTAATCAGTTGTTAGAAAAATATAAATCTCTTATTAATGAAACTCTTGAAATTTATTTAGATACTTCTATAAGACAATTAAAAACAAATGAATCATTTGTTAGAGAAAGCTACTCTTTAATAAAAGAATATACTTTTTCAGGAGGTAAAAGAATTAGGCCAATAGCATTTATCCTTTCTTACTTAGCATCAGGCGGCAAAGAAGAAAGAAGAATCTTTTTTCCAGCAGCAGCAATAGAACTACAGCATACTTATAGCCTTATACTTGATGATATAATGGATGAAGATGAATTAAGAAGAAACAAGCCTACAGTATATAAAAAATTAAAAGAATATTTTCTAAAAAAGTTTAAAGAAGAAACATATAATGGAAGCCTTTTCAACAGGAAATCAAGCAGATTTTCTGTTTCAAATGGGATTATGCTAGGAAATATAACTAATATATTATCAAAACAAGCAATTTTAAAAAGTGATTTTAACAATGAAACTAAAATAAAAGCATTAAATATAATTGAAGAGACAGAAGAGAAACTTTATCATGGCCAGATGAAAGATGTACTAATGGAATACAAAAAAAACATTTCAGAGGAAGAATATTTGGAGATGATAAAACAAAAGACAGGAGCTTTATTTGAGGCATCTTTTGAATTGGGAGCTTTGTTTTCAGGAGCAAATGAAGTTAAAAGAGAAATATTAAAAAAAATAGGTCTATACTCTGCTATTGCCTTTCAGATACAAGATGATATAATTGATATTTTAGGAGAAAAAGGTCACGACTTAGGATCTGATATTAAAAAAGGAAAAAAGACCTTACTTATGATTAAAGCGTTAGAAAAATCAAGCGACAGGCAAAAAAAAATATTATTGGATATATACAATAAAAATAGTTCAGATGAGAATGAAATAAAAAAAGTCATAGGTATAATGCATGACACAGGATCGATTGATTATTCAAGAAGACTTGCAAATGCTTACCTTAAAATAGCTGAAGAAAATGCATCTAAATTGAAACTTGATATTTTATATAGCGAAATATTTAAGGGATACTTGGATTTTATGACAAAAAGAGATTCTTAAATTATTTATCAATCCAAAAAATTAATTCATCAAGAATAATTCTCAGCCAAGGTGTAAAAATCTCTGGTTTTTTTTCAACCTCTTTCTTTAATTTATCCAAAGAAACCCATTTATATTCACTTACTTCTTCTGGATTTGGATTTGGTTCTTTATCATAATATCCAAAAAAGACATGATCATATTCATTTTCAATAAGATTATTTTTCATTTTTGCTTTATACATAAGGCTGAATTTCTCCTCAAGTTTGCATGAGAAGCCCATCTCCTCTTTAAGTCTTCTTTCTGCTTCTTTTTTGATATTTTTTTCAATAGGATGGCTGCAACAAGTATTTGACCAAAGGCCAGAAGAATGATATTTATCCTGTGCTCTTTTTTGTAATAGTAATTCTCCTTTTAAATTAAAAATAAAAACAGAAAAAGCCCTATGGAGTTTTCCTTCTTTATGTGCATCTAATTTGCTTTCTATTCCTATTTCTTTGTCTTTGCTATCTACAAGAATTACATTCATATACTATAGGGAGTTCATTAAGTTTAAAATAATTTCTAAATGAATTTAACAATAAAATAGCCAATAATCCCCAAGGTAATTATCCATCCTATTACACTTATGTAATCTTTTTTTTTCATTTTATAAAAAAGAAAGTTCTTCCTTATATAAATAACAAAGTAAGCTTTAACTTTATTTGAAACTATCTTAGTGCTATAAATACACAAATTATTAAAATAAATCAAATTTTTTAACATTATTGTCGAAGGCAAAAATAAATGAACAAAGACATAATACAAGTAGAAAATCTAACAAAAACATTCAATGGGTTGAAAGCAGTTGATGATATTTCTTTTTCAGTAAAAAAAGGGCAAATTGTAGGTTTTTTGGGTCCAAATGGAGCAGGAAAATCAACTACAATAAAAATGCTTACAACACTTCTTACTCCAACAAGCGGAAAAATTAACATAAACGGATATAATCCCATCAAGGATCAAGATAAAGTAAGAAAACAATTCGGCATAGTATTTCAGGATCCTAGTTTGGATGATGAACTTACTGCATATGAAAATATGAAATTTCATGGGATGCTTTACAATGTTCCTTCTCATATACTAAAAACAAGAACAGAGCAACTTTTGAAGATTGTTGAATTATGGGAGAGGAAAGATGATTTTGTCAAAAATTTTTCAGGAGGCATGAAAAGAAGACTTGAAATAGCAAGAGGGCTATTGCATCATCCACAGATACTTTTTCTAGATGAGCCAACTATAGGATTAGACCCACAAACAAGAAACCATATTTGGGCACATATAACTAAATTGAATAAAGAAGAGGAAATAACTATCTTTTTTACAACACACTATATGGAAGAAGCAGAAAAAGTAGCAGATTCAATAATTATTATTGATCGTGGCAAACTTATTGCGAAAGGCACATCTTCAGAACTTAAAAAAAAGACAAAAACAAATTCGCTTGAAGATGCATTCATAAAGCTTACTGGAAGAAATATAAGGGAAGATGAAGCATCTCCATTAGATATAATGAGATTAAGGAGAAGAATACATAGAAGATAAATATGGAGAAGTAAAAAAAATGAAAGTGATTTATGTTTTATGGTTGAGGCAGCTGAAAAGATATCTTCGCTCTAAAGCTAGGATTATAGGATCATTAGCTCAACCTGTCTTATTTTTAGTGGCATTAGGTTTTGGATTTGGGCCCATATATCAGAAAGCAGGCGGAGGAGATTACATACAATTTCTTGCTCCAGGAATTATTACAATGGGTATTTTATTTACCTCTATTATGACAGGTATTGAGGTAATATGGGATAGGCAATTTGGTTTTTTAAAAGAGACACTTGTTGCTCCAGTATCAAGGTTTCAGATAATGCTTGGAAGAACATTAGGGGGAGCGACAGTAGCTGTAATGCAAGGGTTAGCAGTTTTTACTTTATCATTAATTATTGGTTTTAGACCAGTAAATATTTTTTTATTACCACTATCTCTTTTTTATATGGCATTAACAGCAGTAATATTTACAGCCCTTGGAACTGCAATTGCTTCTCTCCTTGAAGACATGCATGGTTTTCAATTAATAATGAATTTTCTGATAATGCCAATATTCTTTTTATCAGGAGCATTATTCCCTTTAGAAGGTCTTCCTAAAGCTATAAGTATGGTTGCTAGCTTTAATCCCTTGGCATATGGGGTAGATGCATTAAGAGGAACACTGATAAACCAGACACATTTTGGGTTGGGTGTTGATTTAATTGTTCTTTCTTGTGTTGCTGTTGTATTTTTGGCTATTGGGAGTTATATGTTTTCAAAGATACAGATATAATATTTCCTTAAAAAAGTTATTAAACAACAAATTATATAAACACAATTTCTATTATTCTTTTTATGTATGATATAGTTATTGGTAGAAGCCATTCAGATATGAGTAAATATGGATTGAAGGGAACAGTTTTAATAGGAAAGCATTATGTTCAGATGGGCCAGACAACTTCCCTTTCAAATAATGTTCTTTTGGATGTTACTAGAAGCCATGTTGTTTTTGTCTGCGGAAAAAGAGGAGGAGGAAAGTCTTTTACAATGGGAGTTATTGCAGAAGGGGTATCAGATTTACCTCCAGATATTAAAGAGAATATCTCAGTGGTTATTCTAGATACAATGGGAATATATTGGACAATGAAATACCCTAATCAAAAAGAGAGGGATTTATTGGATGAATGGGAGATAAAGCCAAAAGGACTTGATGTTACAATTTTCACTCCAAAAGGATATTTTGCAGCTTTTAAAGAAAAGGGCATACCAACAGATTACCCTTTTTCAATAAGGCCAAATGAATTAGATATAGAAGACTGGGGTTTGACTTTAGGTTTGGACAGAAATTCTGAAGAAGGTATTTTAGTAGAAAGAATCATAACTAAATTAAAAGAGACAGGAAAATCTTTTTCACTTTCTCAAATTATAGAAGGTATTGAAAAAGATGAAAAATCTTCCCAAAGAGGAAAAGACTCAGCTATTAATAAGTTTAGAAGCGCAGAAAATTGGGGATTATTTGACAAAGAAGGAACTGAATTAAATGAATTAGTAATGGGAGGAAGAGTTACAGTCTTGGATGTGAGTATCTATGCTACAATGCCTAGAGGCTGGGATATAAAATCTTTAGTTATAGGGTTAGTTGCAAAAAAACTATTCCAACAGAGAATGGTTTCAAGAAGAGATGAAGAATTTCAAGCAGTACATGAGACAGTGCATTACTTTGGAGAAGAAAACCAGAAAAAAATGGAATATCCTATGGTTTGGCTTATCATAGATGAAGCACATGAGTTTTTGCCTGTGCAAGGAGAGACATCAGCTTCTGCACCATTGATTACAATACTGAGAGAAGGAAGACAACCGGGTATTTCTTTAGTTTTAGCTACACAGCAGCCAGGCAAAATCCATACAGATGTCATGACACAATCTGATATTATAATAAGCCATATGATTACTGCAAAGCCAGACATAGATGCTTTAGGAATGCTGATGCAGTCTTATATGAGGAAAGGTCTTGATAAATACTTGGATGAATTACCAAGAGAAAAAGGTGCTGCTTTAATCTTAGATGATAATAACGAAAGAATGTATCAAATTAGAGTAAGACCAAGATTTACATGGCATGGTGGTGAAGCTCCAGTTGCTATTCCCAGCGAGAAGAAGATATTTAGTTTTTAATCTTTTTTTATTATAAATTAGATACTTTTTTATATCTTATCATATTACTATTATATGGGGTGATAATAATGGCATTTAGCAAAGCATTTCCAAAGGCAACAGATAAAAGCGTCTATCCAAAATGGGAAGAGATTTTTTTGTCAGAAGAAGAAGAGAGAGAACAAGAAAATCTTGCCAGAAAAGAGAATATAAGAAAAATGCATGAATCAATAGCAGATGCACAAGAGATAATAAGAAAAGAAAATCTTAAGCCCTTTCAAACAGATATGATTAATATGGCTTTGGTTTTATTTGAAAAAAGAGCATCTCACGAAATTTATTATAAAGAAAATAAAGCAAAAGAAAAGTTTGATGAACAGCAATGAAAGTTATTGCTTATTTGTTTGAAAAACTAACTATAATATTAAATAATTCATTAAATAATTTTTCTTTTGTTATAATTCCTATTAAATTATTATGAACCTTAACAGGATAAATTTCAAATTGCTTTTCTATAACTAAATTATTTGCTTCAAAAATAGTAATATCAGGGTCAATAAATACAGGAGGTGAAGACATCAATGCACCTATATTATTTTTTGAAAGATTTTCGCCATATTTCATCAAATTTCTAAGATAATCTTTTCTAGTGAATATTCCAATTGGGATGCCTTCTTCAGTTACAATAATTACCTCATTTTTTCTTTTTAAAATTTCTTCCTTTGCTTTTTCTATATTTTCCTCTTTATCTAATAAAATAAATGAACTTTCCATAATATCTCTGACCAAAGGAAAGCTAGCATCCTTTTTGTCAAATATATTCTTAATGAGATTGCTTATTTGATTATGCATTTCAGAAAGGTTAATTTCACCAATAAGAGAATTATTTTCATAAACAACCAAGGCATTAGCATTATAGCTTTTCATGGCAGAATAAGTATTTTCCATACTTTCTTCAGAATCTATGGATATAACTTCTTTTTGAATCAACACATTATCAATATCTTTAATCTTTTTTTGCCTATCTCCTTTATAATTCAGAAGAGCTTCATCGCTTATATAACCTATATATGTTTCTTTATTTAATACAAAGACAATATTTTCATCCGAGTTTGCAAGAATAGTTGCTGCATCATTATAATTTGAGTCAAAAGATACATATTCTAGTTGTTTAACTATATTTTTTATCTTTAAAGATAATATCTTTTTTGATTTTACACTGAGAGGGTCTTTTGCTATTTCATAGATTACCTTGCCAATATAACCACTCCCATATTTTACAGCAACATAAAATATTACTATAAGGAGCAAAAGAGAAATGATTAGTAAAAACACCCACATAATATCATTGCTCATATTTTTAATATTTTTTATATTATTATTATTATTATTTTCAGTTTCATTATTTTTTTTTAATAAAAATTCTTCTTCTATTTGACTATTATTTTCAGGGAGATTTTCAAGGGGAGATACATTAGTTATATCCACAAATAAGTTCTCAGAAGTAATATTTGTTTTAATATCTTCCCTCATAAGGATTTCTTTTATTGTTTCCTCACTTATACCAGTTTCTTCCTCTTCTTCTTTATTCTTGCTCAATGTTTCTGTTAGATTTCCTATCCCTTCATATTTAAAAGAAATTGTAGTAACTTTAAACATAGGGTCTTTTGGATTTGCATAAAGAACTAAATTATAAGGATATTTCCCGAAAGTAAGAACAACTTTACTATTTTCCTCTGTAACAATTTTTCCTTTGTCAAAAAAATAATAACCCGCATAATCAGAATTCCCTTTAAGATAGGCTTCATCTATATTCAAGGTTTTTGTCGTTGATTTTGTGTATATGCCATTTAAATCAAACCAATGAGCAGTAACCTCAAGATCTGTGTAGGGAGATTCTCTAATCAATACTTGGCCATAAAACAATAGTTCTATTGGTTTGCTCTCACTAGTTTTTAAAAGTAGAAAAAAAGTAAAAAATATGAAAATAAAAAAAAGGAATCTTTTTTGCATATTATTTCTTTTTCTTTGATTCCATAGCAACAAATTCATCTGGATCAGCAACAGTCATAGAAATGAGTGATGCAACAAACATTATAGCAAAAACAAAAGCAAAAGTAATACCCCAGTCAGGATAATGCTTATATATAAACATTAAGGAAATCAATACACCAAGCATTGAAGTAGCCATGTATCCTCCAGATAAAGGAGCAAACTTAAATTTTCTAGCCATAATCTCACCTCTCTTATAAGCTAAATTGTGATTATACTATATAAATATTATCAATACTAGTTTTTATAAGATTAAACCTAAATGCAAAAACAGAAAAGGAGATAAATAAGCTTTATAATCTATTATTAAAATGCCTGTCAAAAAAATATCAAAATTGTTTGAAAGCAATTCAATAAAAAAACCTTTTTATAGTATATCAGCAGCAGGCATATTGCTGCTTTTTTTAGTTCTTATGTTTTCAATAATAAGAAGAAGTTTTTTAGGAGATGTTGATCATGAGCAGCACATCTACTTTGAGATAGTTTTTTTATTGCTTCTTGCTGTTTTGGCAGAAGTAGCTGTTTTTTATCTTAAAACACAGAATGTTATTATTTTGATGGTTTTAGGTATGATTATAAGCCCTAGTTTTATGGAGATAACATGGGAATTTTTACATTCTTTAAATTTACCTTTTTATATAACACCACATCCCCCTGAAATATTTTTACATGAAAACATTATTCATATATTTGCGCAGTTAGGTGCAATAATCTTGCTTTTCAAAGTAGGATTACATAGTAAGATTGAAAAAATTTTTTCTAAAGAAAATCTGATTGTTGCGCTTGCAGGGATTTTAATACCTTTTGCAATGGGATATATTTATGCAAGTTATACTGGAGGAGAGTTTGCATATTCTATGTTTGTTGGAGCAGCATTATCAGCGACAAGTGTAGGAGTAACAGTGGCTATTTTGAAACAACTGAATGTTTTAAGTAAAAAGTTTTCAGAAGTGATAATAGGAGCAGCAGTTCTGGATGACATCCTTAGTTTGCTTTTATTGTCTGTTGTTGTCAACCTAGCAAATGCCCAGGATACAATCTTACAATCTGTCTCAACAACTTTTTTCACAGCAATTATCTTTATCTTAGGTGCAATAATAAGCGGCAAATACGTAATAGAATATCTAGATAAAAAAGAGTTAGGTGATAAGAGATTTTTGCTTTCAATGGCATTTATGTTATTTTTTGCGTATGTCGCTGAAGTTATTAAATTATCAGCTATAGTGGGAGCGTTTATTGCAGGAATAATAATTAATAAAAGCAAACATTATGAAGATCTTGAAGAAAAAACATATGGGCTTGAATTCCTTTTCATGCCTATTTTTTTCATCTCTCTTGGAATACTTATAGATGTAAAAGCCATATTCAGCTTTTTTTTGCCTATTTTAATAATAACCGTTATTGCTATATTTAGCAAGATAATTGGATGCGGAGGTGCATCTCTTTTATCAAAATTAAATATTAATGATTCTTTGATTGTAGGTGTGGGAATGGTGCCGAGAGGAGAAGTAGCTTTGATTATAGCTTCTATTGGACTATCTCAAGGGATATTAACTATTAAAGAATATTCTATATTATCTGCAATGGCTTTATTGACATCTTTTTTAGTTCCAACAATCCTCTCTTCTCTAATAATGAAAACACAAAAACTATAAGCTAATCTTTTTTCTTATTTTCTATGGATATAATAGAGATTATTATTCTTGGAATAGTACAAGGAATTACAGAATGGTTGCCAATAAGCTCAAGCGGCCATCTTGTAATCTTACAGAACTATTTTGGAATTGAGCAGCCCTTAATATTTGACATAATTCTCCATTTAGGGAGTGTTCTTGTTATTTTATTTGTTTTCTGGAAGGACATTTTCTCTTTGATAAAGGGAGTTATTGAAAGAGATGAAAAATCAATAAAATTAATAGTGATGCTTGTGCTTGCATCTATTCCTATAGCGCTTGTTGGATTTTTTCTGAAAACCTTTATAGAATCTATATTTAATGATTTAAAGACAGTTGGCTTTTCTCTTTTGTTTACATCATTGATTTTGTTTTTATCTAGATATCCTAAAACAAAAAACAAAACACTTACTTATAAAAATACCTTACTTATAGGGATAGCACAGGCAATAGCCATTCTTCCTGGAATTTCAAGATCAGGATCAACTATATCACTTGGATTAATGCAAGGAGTAAAGCAAGAAGAGGCAGCAAAATTTTCTTTTCTTCTGGCAATACCAGCAATCTTAGGAGCAACAGTTCTGGAAGTTAGAAACATAAACCAAATCAGCAATATAAGCTATGTTTTAATAGGATTTTTATTTTCAATAATTTCAGGTTATTTTTCTTTGAAATTTTTATTGAAGGTTATAAAAAGCAATAGATTCAGCTATTTTGCATTTTATTGCTTAATTCTTGGTTTAATAATCTTGTCTAAAGTATTTTTATTTTGAACATGAATAAAAAAGAAAAAAAGGAAGACAAAAATGCAAGAGATAAAGACAAAGCTCTTGAATTAATAAACTATGACAATCTCGATGAAATTGAAGAATTTGAAGAGATCAAAGAGGTTAAAGAAGAAGAAAGCAAATTAAAAAAGCTAATCAAAAAGCTATATGTAATTTTCATTGTTTTATTTCTTTTGTCTCTTTTATTATTCAACAGCCTATTTGGCACACATGCTTTTCAGATCATTACCGGAAAAATAATCAGCAAAGAGATATCAATAGATTATACAATTACACTTAATAATTCCTCAAAAATATTTTTTGGAGAAGATAATTATAACATATTGCTATATTTATTTAGAGAAAATCAGCAAACAGAAATTAAAGTCTGCCTACTTGGAGAAAAAATAGAAAATAACTATTATATCAAAGGAATTTATGTCCCAAAAACTTTTCAAAAAGATGTCTATAGCGTTACTTCTCTTCCATGTAACAGCAGCACAATAATTTCACTGCACACTCATCCGATATTGCATTGTATCTTTTCAAATCAAGATATGGAATCTTACAACAAATATAAATATATAAACAAAGACATGATAATGGCGCTGATGTGTGATGAGAAAAGGTTTAGTTTTTTTGGATATTAAAAATAGATTTATATAATCTATAATATATCTTTTTTTTATGGAACATAAAAAGACAGGCATTATAGTTTTTGTAATAGCGGGATTAATAATTGCTCTAATGTTGTTTGTAAAGATAAGAGAGGATTATTATATTAACCTAGTTATCCATGAAAATGAAGGATCTTGTTTTTTGGAAGACGGAACATGCCTTCATGAAGATAGAGATTTCTTTGTTTATATTTTCGGTAGCATCTTATCAGTCGGGTTGATCCTTTTAGGGACATATCTAATATTTGTAAATAAATCAAAAACAGAAAATAAGAAGGTTTCCAAAGAGGAATATACATCAAAAGCAGATAACCTTGATCCAGATGAAAAACAAGTCTTTGAGAAAATTGTTGAGGCACAAGGGACAATATTCCAGTCAGAACTTGTTGAAAAAACAGGATTTACAAAAGTAAAGATAACAAGAATATTAGACAGGCTTGAGGGAAAAGGACTAATTGAGCGAAAGAGAAGGGGCATGACTAATGTAGTCATTTTGAAAAATTAATCTTCTTCTTAAATCTCTTAAATCAAATATTTAATGTTAAAACTAGTCTTTATATTGACTCTTTCTTACCTATCTATAACTAAATTCAAAAAAAATATTAGGAGGCCATAAAAATGTGCAATTCATGCGGTTGTAGAGATACAAAAGAGAAAGCAAAACCTAAAAAAAAGTGATTTATTTATTATTTATTTTATCAATGAAACTAGTTTCACTTTTTCTTTTATAAGGTGTTTCACCTTTCTTTTTTGATAGAGCAATTAAGTAATTGTTTGATATCGAGGCAAAAATGAAAAAAATAACATTTGATGTTAAAGGGATGCATTGTAGGAGCTGTGAGATTTTGATAAAAGAAGCTCTTGAAGATAAGGGAGTTAAGGCAGAGATTTCATTTAAAACAGGTAAACTGAACACAGAATTTGATGATAAAAAAATAACTGAAAACAAAATTAAAGAGATTATCAGAAAAGAAGGCTATGAGGTTAATTAAAAAATGAACAACAAAATTAATACTAAAATCTATGTTCCAGATATTGAATGCGATAGCTGTGTAAAATTAATAGAAAAAAGGTTTAAATCAGAAAAAAGAGTAGGTTCTTTTACAATAAATGATGACTCAATTGAATTAAATCACAATGATGCCCTGAAACCTGAAACACTAATAAAAAACATTAATGAATTGGGGTTCAGGGCTTCCCTCCACCCCTTTGACAGAAAGAAGTTCGGAGAAAGATTAAGAGATTTTAAAGAAAACAAAAACAAATATAAAATAGAATATGCAGGTTTAAAATATGTATTAGGTGTTTTCTTAATTTTGACAATTATTGAAATAATTGCATATTTTGGATTTCTGAATAATATTCCAGATTTTTTGAAACATTATGGCATTTATCTCTTTTATTTGAATTTCAGTATTGCAATTCTTGGAGGAGGGGTATGGCATTTCTTATCTTATAAAGGTAAAGTAACTTGCATGGTTGGGATGATGATAGGAATGACTTTTGGAATGCAAGCTGGTATGATGCTAGGAATAATCCTGGGAGCGACAAATGGCTTTTTTATAGGTGCTTTATTTGGAATGATAATCGGAGTTTTTATAGGAACAATTACTGGAAAATGCTGCGGTATTATGGGAGCAATGCAGGGCATGATGGCCGGAGTTATGGGAGGGACAATGGGCCCAATGATTTCTGTGATGATGTTTACAGATAATCTACATATATTTTTACCGCCTTATATGCTAATTAATGCAGCGATTATTATTGGGCTTTCTTATATGTTCTATGAAGAAGTTGTAGAAGGAAAAGAATTAATCAAAACACCATTGGATTTTGTCACTTTTGCAGCTGCCTCAATAATAATTGCATTTATTTTATTGGCTATTATGATATATGGTCCAAAATCAGCAGTTGTAAGTTTTTAACATATTAAATATAAAATAAGGTGAAAAAAATGGAAACTAAAAAAATAATATTAATACTGGCAGCAATAATAATAGGGACAGTTATTTTAGTCTCAGCAAGAAATATCTCACAAGGAACGAGTTCAATAAACACAGCTAATCAAAATTCACTAGTGCAGGCAATAGGAAATCAAAATTCAGCAGAGATAGCGACAGTTGTCAATGGGATCCAAAATGTAAGACTAATTGTTGATAATAAAGGAGATTATGTTTTACAGCCATCAACCTTATTAAAAGGAGTTCCAGTAAAAATGGAAGTTGATTTATCAACAGTCATAGGATGCGCAAGATCAATTGTCATACCCTCTTTTAATGTAATAAAAAATGTAAGAACAGGAGATAATATTATAGAATTCACACCTGATAAAACAGGAACTTTTTCAATACACTGCTCAATGAATATGTATATAGGCTCATTTAGTGTTGTTGATGGGGCAGGAAAAAAATCTGATTATGTTGAAACACTACCTGAGAAAGAAGTAGGCACCTGCGGAATATCTGTAGGTGGAGGATGTGGGTGTGGTGGCAGATTTTAGAAAAGCAATAGGTCTATGATTAAAAAATGAAAAAAAAAACTTTACAAATTAAGGGAATGCACTGTGCTTCTTGTGCTGTAAGTATAGAAAGAGGATTAAATAAAGCAGAAGGAGTAAAAATAGCTAATGTAAATTATTCAAGTGCAAAAGCAATAGTAGAATTTGATGAATCTTTGTTGAATGAAAATCAGGTTATTGAAATAGTAAGAAAGAGAGGCTATGATGCAGAAATTTTAGATTCTTTGGGAAACAGTTCTTTAGAAAAACAATTCAATGAGCAAAAAAAAGATATAGAAACTCACAAAAAGTTGTTTTTATTCAGTTTATTTTTTGCAGTTCCAGCATTTTTTTTGGGCATGGTTTTTATGTGGTTAGATATCATGCTTCCTTATCATGAATATATTCTTTGGATATTGGCAACACCAATTCAATTTATTGTCGGAAAGCAATTCTATAAAGGAACATGGTCAGCATTGAAAAATAAAACAGCAAACATGGATTCACTTATTGCTATAGGAACAACCGCAGCCTATTTTTTCAGTGTTTACAACATATTTTTTGATAGAGAAGCAGGACAGTATTTTGAAACATCAGCTATTCTGATTACACTTGTTATTTTAGGCAAATGGCTTGAGGCTATTGCAAAAGGAAAGACAAACGATGCAATAAAAAAATTAATGAATTTAAGCCCAAAAACAGCAACAGTTATTCGGAAAGGAAAAGAAGAAACAATTGATGTTGATGATGTAGCGCTTGATGACATTATTTTAGTAAGGCCGGGAGAAAAAATCCCTGTTGATGGCGTTTTAATTGAGGGAGCTTCTTCTATTGATGAAAGTATGATAACAGGAGAGAGTATTCCTGTTGAAAAGAAAAAAGGGGATATTGTTTTTAGTGCAACAATAAACAAGCATGGCTCTTTTAAATTCAAAGCAACAAAAATAGGGGAAAATACAACACTTGCGCAAATAATAAAATTAATAGATGAAGCACAGGGCAAAAAAGCACCAATACAAAGATTTGCTGATACGATTTCTAGTTATTTTGTGCCTGTTGTAATATTGATTGCTTTATTGACGTTTGTAGGTTGGTTTTTTATTTTTAAAGCGCCATTATCCTTTGCATTGATAAATGCAATTGCAGTTTTGGTTATTGCATGTCCTTGTGCTTTAGGACTAGCTACCCCTACTGCAATTATGGTAGGAAGTGGGTTAGGAGCTTCAAATGGTATTTTAATAAAGGGAGGAGATGCCCTTGAAACAGCACACAAATTAAAATATGTTATTTTTGACAAGACAGGAACAATAACAAAAGGACAGCCAGAAGTAACAGACATTGTTCCATTTTCAAATACCTCACAAATGAGCATTTTACAGATTGCAGCGTCTATTGAAAAAAATTCAGAACATCCATTAGCTGAGGCAATTGTCAAAAAGGCAGAAGAAAAAAACACAGAGTTCTATAAAGTAAATAATTTTAAAGCATTGCCAGGAAAAGGAGTTACTGCAAAGATATCTAGCAAAGAATATTTTTTCGGTAATTCAAAGCTTATGAAAGACAAGAAGATAAGCCTTGAAAATTATAAAGAGAAAATAGAAAATTTGGAATCACAAGGAAAGACAGTTATGATATTAGCTGCTAAAAAAATTATTGGAGTAATAGCAGTAGCAGATACATTAAGAGATACTTCTAAAGAGGCTATTCTGAAATTAAATAAACTCGGATTAGAAGTATATATGATAACAGGGGATAATGCGAGAACAGCAAAGGCAATTGCAGAGAAGGCAGGAATAAATAATTTTTTTGCAGAAGTATTGCCGGAACATAAAGCAAAATATGTCAAACAATTGCAGGAAAAAGGAAAAGTTGCAATGATAGGAGACGGAATAAATGATGCTCCTGCATTAGCACAGGCAGATATTGGGATAGCAATGGGTTCTGGAACAGATGTTGCAATGGAGACAGGAAATATTGTCTTGATGAAAAATGATTTAATTGATGTTGCAAAAGCAATTAGCCTGAGCAAAATAACAATGAGAAAAATTAAGCAAAATATGTTCTGGGCGCTCTTTTATAATGTTCTAGGCATTCCAATTGCAGCAGGAATATTATATCCTTCAACAGGATTATTATTAAATCCAGTAATAGCAGGAGGGGCAATGGCTTTTTCTTCAGTAAGTGTTGTAACAAATACTTTATTG
>CAYMPC010000017.1:0-5518 GCA_964392465.1 uncultured Methanosarcinales archaeon
AATAAATTATAAAAATATATAATATATTAAAAACAATATAATTTATTTTTTGATTAAATTATTTGATAATATCTCTATCTATTTTTTCAATATTGAAAATTAATAAAAAATAAAATAAAATAACATGAAAAAAACATGAATAATGTTAAAAAAAAAGGTATTATTGGAAAATACCGACAACCCCCTATAACTTACCTAACCCTAGGGAGTTTGCCATGTTTATATTGGAGAAGTAAACCTAATAACATGGTAAAGGTTAAACTTGTTTGTCGGCATTATATATTACTAGTCGAAATAATCCAGACTCTGATGTCATTATCTCATAAAATGCCATTTTTTTATGTTATACCTGATAAGGCATTATGCCGAATAATTTAGGATGTTGTTTTTTATTGGGAAAACGGTTAAAAACACCTGTTTTTTAGGGTATTTATGATAACCTCATTATAAAAAAACGTTAAAAATGGCCTTATTTTGTGTTTGACAAAAGATTTTGATAAGTAATTAGAGAAAAAGTATATATTTTTAGCTAATTGTGAGAGTCTTTTTACGTCAACAGAAAGGTGTGTATGCCAGTATGAAAGTCTCGTAAGATTAAATATACCTGAGGCTAATCTCCTAAATTAAAAAAATAAATCAAAAGGGAATAGTTTCCGTCATTCGCATAAAACTTTATATAGCGACACTCAAATGTTAATTATAAAAAACATGCTGTCGGCATAATCCAAAAATATATAAACACAGGAACTATTATTAAAAAAAGCAAAAAAGGTGGTATTTATGGCAAGAAGAGCATATTATCTTACTGGTGTTGAGCCAAGTTCTATGAATCCTGAATCAAAGGAATTAGCTAATATTATAATTACCAGAATGGGTCTTTCTCCTAGAAAATTAGGCTCGACAGATATGATGTACAGAGTGTTAATAGAACTTTATGAGAGGATGAAACTGTCTGCTAAAGAAAAAAAGCCAGAATTGGCTGTACTTACTGTAGAAGAGATGGGAAATGTTGCTGGCATAACAAGACAGACAATGTATGAGTATATTAAGAGATGGATTGATTTTGATCTTATTGTAAAAACAACTTATATCTATGAAGGAAAAGTAATTATAGGATATAAGTTAAATGGTGTTACTTTAGAAAATGCGTTTGAAAAAGCTGTTGTTAAGATTAAAAATAATCTTGATCAGACAATGAAATATGTCAGAGAGCTGCAAAATGCAATTAAAAAAGAAAAGATTTCTGAGACAATGAAACAAAAGGAAGCTTCTCATTCTTCTACTATTAACTCTCCTGAAAATTAATTTATTATATATTTTTATTTTTGATTAAACTTTATAATCTTTATTTAAATATAAAAATAAAAAACAAATTGTCAATATTTTATAATTATTATATAATAAAGACAAGTGTTAATATTATATTGACATTTTTATATATTTTATTAAAATTATAAAATACAAAAAATATTAATATATAATAACGACAAATAGTTTAAAGCATAAAAACAAGGTAAAAAGTGAGCCTAATTTCCATTCAAAAAAAATAAAAAGAATATGAAGATACTTTTCTGTATGAAGCTAGAAATTCTAGAAGAAAAAAGAGAAAAAATAGAGAATTTTATAAAAAATGTTTGGAAAGATTTCAGTAAAGAGAGCGGAGATGAATTAACAGAGAATGATTTTTATTTTTCTGTTACTGAAAAGAACAAGTTAATAGGTTACATGCATATAAAGATAACTTGTAATGTTGGCTATTTAAAGGATATGATTTTAAAAATAGAATATAGGAATAAAGGAATAGGCCATAAAATGCTGGAATTCTTTGAAAGGTTCTCAAAAGAGCATAAATGTCACAAAATGAGAATTAAAACTTGCCCTGAGAGGAATCCTGCAGCATATCATCTTTATAAAAAGTTTGGATTTAAAGAAGAAGCAACCCTAAAAAATGATTACTTTAATAAGGATTGGGTTATTCTTTCAAAATATACTAATAATAAGCTTAAAAAGTGAGGATTAAACATGCTAGACAAAGAATATTGGGAAAAAAAACATAAGGAATCAGAAGGTAAATTTAACAGAGTAACAGATTTTGCAAGATTCTGTTTTTATAATTTTATGAAGAAAAAAAGAGGAAAAGTACTTGACTTATGCTGTGGAAAGGGATCAGATGCTATTTTTTTCCATAACAAAGAATTTGTGGTTACTGCTGTAGATTATTCTAATGAGGCAATTAAGCAGTTTAATGCAACACAGAAGAGATACGACATATTTATTACTAGTTTTGTTAAAGACATTTCAGAACCTCTTCCTTTTGAAAATGAGAGTTTTGATTATATATATAGTAGATTAGGTTTAGTATATTTTACTTATGAAGAAGTAAAAAAGATAATTATCGAGCTGAACCGTATCTTAAAAAGTGAGGGTATGGTCTTTTTACAGTTAAAATCTACAAATGATAAGCTATATGGCCAAGGTAAAGAAATAGAAAAAGACATGTATGAAGATGAAACAGGATATGTAAGGCATTTTTACAATAGGGAATATGCTGAGGAGATATTCAAAGATTTTCATATTGTAATGATAGAAGAGAGAAAAATAGAGCAAGGATCAGCATATTTAGAGATTGTATTGGAAAAAAAGTGAGATTTAATTTACATATTCAAATCTAAGCTGTTCTTTTCCATTTATTTTAATTTTATCCAGAAACATTTTTTTAGGCCTTATCCACAAGGCATTTTTACCAAATTCTTCAGAATCATATAGTGCTTTATAGACGACAAATTCTTCTAATGTCTCACTATGCCTCGCTATTCCTATTACTTCATATAATTTGCCTTTATAGTGTTTATATATACCTAATTTCATTTCCATTTTATTTATTGACAATCTGATAAAAAGCATCAAATAAAGGATGCTCTGTAGAGAATAAAAAGAATTTCCCTCTTGCGCTCAAAGTTTCCTGCTCTATGTTAAGAATATGCTTATACATCCTTTCTCTGTATTCCTGCCTTTTTCTCTCTGTTATATATGTTTCCATTTTCTCTCCTGTTTCTGCATCTTCTAATTCTAATGCTCCATAAACCATAAAATTTGTCTCAGACTTATCTAATATTTGTATTACTCTTAACTCATGGTTTTTAAAAAGGTGAAGTGTGTTTTTTAAATTATTAGAATCAAAAAGAAAATCTGACATTATTACAACAAGGGACCTTGAGTTTATATTTGTCTTATATTTTTTAATCTCTTCTTCAAAATTGATGACACCCTTGCATTTGATTTTATTTAAATGCTCCAAGAAACTTAAAACTTGATTAGAGCTTCTCTTTGCTCTTAAAAATTCTGATTTTTCAGAGACTAATGTTAAATTAAATCTTTCATTATTTCTTGCGCTTAAATAAGCAAAGCCAAGTGCAAGCATAGATCCATATTCAAACTTACTTATATTTCCAGTGCCATAATCCATGCTTTTACTTGAATCTAAAAGAACATGAACTGCTAAATTACGTTCCTCCTCATATCTCTTAACAAAAAATTGATCTGTCCTCGCATAAATATTCCAGTCTATTGCTCTATAATCATCTCCTGCAGTGTATGGCCTGAAATCATTTAGTATAAGGCCTTGTCCTGTAAAAGAAGATTTTCTAGAGCCAGTAAAACTTGAAGTTACTCTTTTATTGACAATTATATGAAATCGTTTTAGTTGTGATAAAAACTGAGTATCAATCATCTTTTTATCTTGCCTTATCTAATATTGTTTTTATGGCATCATCTGTTGTCATTCCTTTTCTTTCTCCTTCAAAGTTCAAGATTATCCTGTGCCTCAATATAGGATAGGCCATTTTATCAATATCATTTTTGCTGACATAGTTTCTTCCCTCTAATAATGCAGATGCCTTTGATGCAAGTACTAGCCCCATAGAAGCTCTAGGTGATGCACCATATTCTATTATCCCTTTTTCTGTTCTTGTCAGAGAAACAATTTTTAATACTCTCTTTTTCAAATCTCCTGCAATAGGCACTTCTCTTGTGTATTGCTGGAATTTATGTATGTCTTTTGAATCAAAAATCTTTCTGACAGACATCGCTAATTCTTTACCAGTAAATCTATCTATTATTTTTTCTTCGTCATCCATACTTGGATAATCTACTTTTATTTTAAGCAGAAATCTGTCTGTCTGTGCTTCAGGAAGAGGATATGTTCCTTCTTGTTCTATTGGATTTTGTGTTGCCAGAACAAAAAAAGGTTTTTCCAAAGTAAAGGTTGTTCTTCCTAAAGTAACCTGTTTTTCCTGCATTGCTTCTAATAATGCAGATTGTGTTTTTGGTGTAGCTCTATTAATCTCATCAACCAGAACAATATTTGCGAATATAGGTCCTTTGTGGAAAGCAAAGACTCTTTTACCCTCTTTCTCTTCTAATACATAAGTGCCTGTAATATCTGTAGGCATTAAATCAGGTGTTGATTGTATTCTTGAGAAAGATAAGTCCATTATTTCTGCCATTGTCTTAATCATTGTTGTTTTTCCCAACCCAGGATAACTTTCCAACAACGCGTTTGCATCACATAGTATAGAAATGATAATCTGTTTCATCACTTCTTCCTGTCCAACAATAACTTTATTTATTTCTTTAAGAACTGCCTCTATCTTATCTTGTACTTCTTTCATTAAATCCCCACCTCGAAGATTATAATTATTTAATTTTCATATCTTTTGTTGGTATATAAATTTAATGGAGGGATAAAATAGGTTTTATAATAAATTGTAAAAAAGAGTTATAACTATTATTTTATAAATTTATTACTATTAAATAACTAAAATAACAAACATTTATATAGTTGAGAGTCTTTCTAATTAATAACTGGTTCTTAGCAATAAAAAACTGAGCAGTGAGATATTCAATAGAGTGAGGTGATAGAGATGACAGGAATGATGAATAGCCTTGATTACCTGAGAAAATTAAGGTTAGATAACAGCAATGCATTAGAACGTAAAACAGTTACATATAAAGAGTGGAATGACTAATCTGTACGAACTATGTTTTACATAGTATCAACTAAGTATTAATAATTTTTAGTTGATTTTCAATTAATCACCACCAAATCTCCCAACAAAAATCAATGAAGTATACTGGTTTTCCTCTGGTTACCAGAATAGGAAGCAGTGCTTCGTGTTGGGACATATTTTAACTTAGAATTAGGGAGAGGGTAAAAATGAAGCAATTCAATGAAAAAAACAAGTTAAAAAATATTAATTTTCTTTTGGAAAATTGGGAGTATCTAAACATGAGAGAAATAAATAAAGTATATGCTAATCATGGTGTTTTCTAAAAAAAGGCTAACTTTTTTTTAAAAAGCATAAAAGCGATTTTCTATAATTCAATTTCCCTTTTTCTTTTAAATAACTATAATTTATTAGTTAAAAATAGAAATATTAAATATAACTTTTATATAGAGATTTATTTTTATTTAGGGTGTGAAAAAAAAGGTAGAATACATAAGATTTGTTAAACATTC
>CAYMPC010000017.1:5528-20310 GCA_964392465.1 uncultured Methanosarcinales archaeon
TCTCCTTTTATGGAGATCCTGAAAGGAGATATTTTTAGAGTGTATTATGATAAAAATTGCACTAGACATATTAAAGTTGACGATTTAATGATTAACGTTGATAAAAAAAAAGGACTTGGCTATATGGAACTAATAAGCAAAGATGAAAGATAATTTTGGTTTTTTCACCTAGAGTTAATAGTCTATATGCAAAGCCACAATAATAACTCAACTAACAACTAACAGATACTTTTATAAATCCCTTTTTTTTCCAAATCCTAATAATAATTGTTCCCTTGGACTACTTCGGTAGGAGGGTAGGAGAAAATGGACGAAAAAAAACTTAAGGAATCTGTTAGCAAACTAAAAGAATCTGCAAAAAGAAATTTTAAACAGACTATTGACTTAGTCATCAATCTAAGAGGTCTTGATTTGAAGAAGCCAGAGCATCAAATAGAATTATTCTTGCAAATGCCAAAATATAAAGGAAAAAAGGCTAAAATATGCGCTCTTGTCGGCCCAGAGATGGGAGAACAGGCAAAATCAATGGATGGTCATGTTTTTCTACAGGATTTTGACAAGTATGCCCAGGACAAAAAAGCAATAAGGAAATTGGCAAGACAATATGATTATTTTGTAGGTCAGGCAACATTAATGCCAAAAATCGCTACTGTTTTTGGTAGGGTTTTGGGTCCAAAAGGAAAAATGCCTAACCCTAAAGCAGGATGTATTGTTCCACCTAATGCAAACTTGAAAGCTGTTCATGATAAATTGCAGAGCACCGTAAAGTTATCAGGGAAAAAAGCACCATTGCTCCAAACAGTTATAGGAAATGAAGAATCTAGCGCAGAAGATATTGTTGAAAATATTAAGCACGTATACAATGCTGTTATCCATGCGCTTCCTCAAGAACATCATAATATTAAATCGATATATATTAAATATACGATGGGTTCTCCCATTAAAATAATGTGATCAAAATGGCTCATGTTTCAGAAAACAAGAAAAAAATTGTAAGTGAAATTGTTGAATTAATCAACAAATACCCCATAATTGGTGTAGTCAATATGACTAACCTGCCTACAAAACAAGTACAGGTTATGAGAACTAAATTAAGAAACAAGAAAAATGTCCTGAGGATGACAAAAAAAACAATTATGAAAATAGCATTCTCTCAATGCAATAAAAAAAATCTAGCTGAGCTTGAAAAATATATGGAAGGCACAATGCCTGCTCTTGTTTTTTCAAATGAGAATCCTTTTAAGTTATATTCTGAATTACAGAAAACAAAATCAAAAGCAGCTGCAAAAGCAGGACAAAAAGCTCCAAAAGAGATTGTTGTCAAAGCAGGCCCAACTCCTTTTTCACCTGGTCCAGTTATTGGTCAACTTGGAAAAGTAGGATTGAAAACAGGAATTGAAGGTGGAAAGATTGTAATAAAACAAGATTCTGTTGTTGCAAAAAAAGGAGACACCATAAATGCAGAATTAGCAGGAATCCTTGCAAGATTAGGAGTAGAACCAATGGAGATAGGTTTAGATTTATTGGCTGTCTATGAAAATGAAACAATATTCACTTCAGATGTATTATATGTTGATGAAAAAGAATATTCAAACAAGATATGCACAGCTTATAATGAATCATTTAACTTGGCTGTTTATGCGGCTTACCCAACTGTTGATACAATAAAAACTTTACTTGGAAAAGTTCATAATGATTCAAAAGCACTTGCTATCTCAAGAGGTATATTAACCAGCGAAACAACTGCTGATATCATAAAAAAAGCACACCTTGAGATGCTCTCATTGTCAAACAAACTACCAGAAGAAGCAAAATTACTAAAAACAGAGGGTAATGCTGTTTGATTAATGGTTAAAAAATAAAGTCAGGAGGAGAAAAAAATGGAATATGTTTATGCCGCAATGCTCTTGCACAAAGCAGGAAAAAAAGTTGATGAAACACACTTAAAGAAAGTCTTGGAAGCAGCAGGTGTTGCTGTTGAAGAATCTAGAGTAAAAGCATTAGTTGCTGCTCTTGAAAACGTCAACATCGACGAAGCAATAAAACAAGCAGCTGTTGTTCCAGTTGCCGCAGCTCCAGCACATGAAGAAAAGCACGAGCATAAAGAAGAGAAAAAAGCAGAACCTAAAGAAGAGAAAAAGTCTGAAGAAGAAGCTGCTGCAGGCTTAGGCTCACTATTCGGTTAATTTTTTTTTAATTTATTATTTTAAATATAGATAACTCAAAAATCAAATATTTGTGAAAAGCATGGAAGAAACTAGTGATCCAAAGGTTTTATTAAATAATCTTTCTGAAATAAGAAAAGACATTTCTGCATTAAGAGAAAAACTAAATGAGCTTAATGACAAAAAAGAAAGTCTGTTTGAAGAAAAAGAAAAATTCTCAAAAAAGATAATAGCAAATATTTCTGAAATCAAGAAACTAAAAAGAGAAAGGGATGAATATACAAATAAAGTCAAGAGTCTAAAAGAGGAAAGAAAGCAGTTTAATGACTCTATTAAAAATGTTGCAGATAATTTAAAGAACTCTATGACAGAGAAAGATGGCATAAGAGATAAAAAACAGATAAAAGGAAACCCTTCTTTTATTAAAAAAAAGATAGAAGAGCTTGAATACAGGATAGAGACAGAAGGTATGTCATTTGAAAAAGAAAAAAAAGTTATGCTGGAAATAAATGAGTTAAGAAAAGAATTAGAAGGCTCAAAAGATTTTATAGAAGTATCTGAAAAGATAAGGGAAAACAGAAAGAATATAAGAGATTTGAGAAGACAAGCAAATTTAAGTCATAAAGCTGTTCAGGATAATGCAAAAAACAGCCAGGAAAAACATGAAAAAATTATTGAGCTGTCAAAAGAGATTGATGAATTGAAGAAAAATGAAAAAGAGTATTTTGACAAATTCTTAGCTGAAAAAGAAGGGTTCAACAAGATAAACGAACAACTAAAAGAAAAACTAGTTGAAATGAATAAAATAAACGAAGAACTAAAAAAACATAAGATTAAAACAAAGGAAGAGAGCAAAGAAAGAGAAATAAAAACCTTGGCAGAAAAAAGCAAACAGGTTGATGAAAAGATAAAAAAGAGGAAAAAGCTTACAACAGAAGATTTATTAGTTTTCCAGAAAACAATGAGTGATAACGACGACGATTTAGAACCAATAACTGTTAAAACAGAAGAAAAGAAAGAAGATTCCGAAAATTAATTCTCGATATTTTTTACTTTTTACAATACTTTTTTAATTTTAATTAAGAAAAGTTATTATGATTAAATTATTCAACAAAAAAGAAAATAATATAATTTACTTCTTAAATTCAGTATAGCCACATTTGCCGCAAGAAATTCTATTTGCATGCTCTGCCATTAAAAAACCTACACCACATTTTGGGCAAGTCTTATTTTTCAATTTTCCTCCTTGATAGAGTTTTCCTATTTGGATGACTTTTCTGTTTTTTCTTTTTTTTCCGCCTTTTTCTGCCATGATTATCAACTCCTTTACTAATTCTCAGCAGGTTTTGCTGTTTCTTTGGGTTTATGTTTTCCTATAAGCCCTTTAAGCTCAAATAGGCTCATCTTATGTTTATCATCATAAATATGGGCTATTATCTTTGTTTTTTTCTTTCCAAACTGGGGATAAATGTGTTTTATTATAACAAGATCCTCACTAGAATTGAATTTTTTTGCTATTCCCTTCAACAAGTCTAATCTAGAAGGTGTTGCTCCTTCGGTTTCAACTTCCAAAGTAATTCTTTTTCTTGACAATAATTTCATATCTTTTTCTTTTATTAAATGTAATTCCATTATTCCTCACCAACTACTTATCTGATTTTAATTGCATATCTTCCCTTTTCTTTTATATTAATCTGCTGCGCAATAAAAGATTTCTGGGAATCTAAAATATTTAACCTGCCTTGATAAGAAATAGCAAAATGCGCTTCCTTACAAACAGGGCAAACATTGCCTTCTACAAACAATTTACAGTTTTTGCATACTTTTTCTTTTACCATATTTTTACACCTTAATTAATCATCACGAATAAATTATGATTATGAATACTTCTTGTAATTTAAGCACTCATGACTTCAATTACATCTTTGGCTGTTACAACTCCAATTAATTTTCCTCCCTTTACAACCAAAAGTCTCCTGAATCCATTCTCTGACATTAATCTTGTAGCTTCCAAAATACTAGCATCATGCTCAATTGTTACTGGATTTTTAGTCATTATGTCTTCTACTGTTTTTTTATCTAAATCAATACCCTTTGCAACAACCCTTTTTAAAATATCTCTCTCTGTTATTACACCAATTGGTTTTTCATTTTCAACTATGGGCAATACCCCTATGTTGTTTTCATCCATTATTTTTATTGCATTCCTGACAGATAGATCTTTTGTAACCTTTTTTACTGGTTTTGACATCCAATCTTCAATTTTTATTATCTTTACCACCTTTTTTTGGATTTAAATCATCAGGAATCCATTCTAATCTTCCAAGGCCTTTTTGTCTCATTGTAAGCCCAAATTTCGGGTTTGTGATGTCTTTATAGCTTACTGCTATTACTCTTGCCCTACATTTATCTCCAATCTTCAATGTTTTTTTGGATTCCTTGCCTAAAAGAACTTTATCTTTGCTGAAAGAAACAAAATCATCCATTGTCTGGGAAATATGTATCATTCCTTCAATTGGACCCATTGTAATAAAAGCTCCAAAATCAGCCATATCTTTTATCTGGCCTGGAATAACTTCTTGAAGTTCTGGTTTAAAAGATAATAAAGTGAATACAGTCTCATAATATGAAGCGCCATCTCCTGGGATTATTATTCCTTCACTTATGGATTCTATAGAAAGTACATCAATAACGACACCCATATCTTTAGATATAAATCCTTCATATTGGCTTTTTATCTGAGTCAGAAGTGCTTCTTCAACTTGCTTATCAAATAGTTTTGGCGGTACTCTTACGTGATCTTTTACACTTGTTTTATAGAACATTTTATTTTAGCTCCACTTGTTTTTTGCTTCTTAATATAATTGTTTTTACCCTTTTTTCAGAAAGCCTTTTTCTTAAAGGCAAATCTTGGGTTGCAACAATAGTATTTTTATCTGAAATTTTTAATATAATATCGTCTACAACAGATTCTTTGGAATTAATAGGCATATATAAGCTTTTTTGTTTTGTCTTGAGGATATTTATATTTTTTTTCTTTATAAGCAATAAGGCCATTTTTGCTGCCTGCTTATGCTTTCCAGATTGTTCTTCAGCTATTTTTTGCAATTCATCAATACTTCTATCTAAAATTGTCAATTTATACGGCTCATCAATAATCTTATCTATCTCGGTTAGTATATCTACTTTTAAGGTAAAAGGTATCAAAAGGAAGTTAGTATCTAGTATTATTTGCTTCATTAAATATAAGTAGAAGGATTGGATTTATAATGATTATGGGAGAATTACTTAATTAGATCAATTTTGAAATAATTTCTTAATCTCTTCCTGAGAAAGATTCCTATAATATCCCGGTTTCAACTGCCCTAGTTCTAAATTTCCAATCTTAATTCTAATCAGCACTTTAACATAATATCCAAGAGCATCCATCATCTTCCTGACAATCCTATTTCTGCCCTCATGTATTGTGAGTTCAATCTCCTTATCTGATAATCCTTTTACTCTTGCAACATCTGTTTTTCTGCCTTCTATAAAAATTCCCCTACTAAGTTTTATTAAATCCTGTTTTCTGAATGGTTTATCCACTTTGATATAATATGTTTTTTTTATCTCAAAACTAGGGTGTGTTATTTGATTCGAGAAATCACCATCATTAGTCATTATGAGCATTCCTCCTGTGAATTTATCTAATCTTCCTACAGGAAAAACCCTCTCTTTTATTTTGATTAAATCCTTGACTATTTTTGTCTCATGAGGATCTTCCATTGTTGTTGTGTATCCGAATGGCTTGTTTAGAAGGATATATCTCTTTCTCGGAGGCTCTAGTGTTTTTCCATTTATCGTGATTATGTCTGTCTGACTAGCTTGGTCTCCTAATTTCACTGGCTTGTTATTTACTCTTACTACTCCTTTAACTATTAATTCTTCTGCTTTTCTTCTAGAACAATATCCTAGGTTTGAAATTATTTTTTGGACTCTATCCATATTCCAATAAGAAATAAAGAAGTGTTTTAATTTTTTTAGTATTATTAATTTGATTTCTCGATAAGTTTAATAAAAAATTCCTGCCTCTTCTTCTCTCCATAATATCTATAGTAGTCTTTTTTTAAATTTAGTTTGTAAATTAATCTATCTTTTATTATTGAAAATGCTTTTTTATCTGCCTTCCAATCATTTATTAGTTTTTTATTAAATTTGGTTAAATCAATAACTATGTTTGTAGCAAATCCCCTTTTTCTCATTTCTTTTTTTAACAACTCATGTCTTTTTTTTAGATACAATAGC
Source organism: uncultured Methanosarcinales archaeon (assembly GCA_964392465.1). GTDB lineage: Archaea > Nanobdellota > Nanobdellia > Woesearchaeales > GW2011-AR15 > JAAXVZ01. Next base: position 11,978 of record CAYMPC010000017.1, read on the forward strand.
TTATCTTTGAAAAAAAGAATATGCCCTTTTCCTAAAGTATACTCAACTGGCAATGGCTTTTTTATTTCTGGATATCTTTTAACATAGCCAAGCAGCATCAATATTTCGTCGTATTCTGCAACAAGATGCTGATCTGCTAAATATTCTGGGTGAATGAGATTTATTCTAACCATATTAGAAAGACATAAGAAATCTTTTTTAAAGATTATGTTGAATTAGTTGACTCTTTTTTAATTTTTTTAATATACTCCTCAATTTTATATGTGCCTAAAACAGGTGCTTCCAACCATCCTTCCCATGCTGCCTGTGCTAATCTTCCATTTTGAAGCCAGTAAAAAAGCCAATCATTTATGTATTCTGGGCTTTCCTGCACAAATCCGCTGCCTATATGGCTAAGCCATTCTTTATTATAATTTTCATGTGCCCCTATAGGAGGCGCGATTATAATTGGAATTCCAAGCGCAGTATAGAAAGATAATTCACTTGGCTTTGTCCATAGAATATCTGTTGTTCTTAATTTTTGGTTGAAGGTTACAAAATAATCTTTTTTATTTAATTCAAAAATAATTTCAATACTTTTACCAATCTCCTCTTTCAGCCCGAGTTCTTCAATTGCTTTTTCATAATAAGAACGAACATAAAGTCTTGTACCTGCTGATAAATTAACTTTTATCTGATGTGAGATTATTTTTTCTTTTAATGCTTTTAATATTTTTGCGCCCACCTCAACTAATGCTCCTGCCCCTCCTACTGCATAAGTCAATGTAAGAGGATGATTGCTTTTATTAGGCAGTTTGAATCCCAGTTTTTTATTAATTGTATCTTGATATACTTTGATGAAAGCTCTATTTGGATCTAAGTTTATTAGTCTATTTGCTAAGTCTCTTTTTAATATTTCCTGTTTCTCTCCTCCTATATTTTCTTTTGGTAAGGGAAATCCTGTAAGAATTATTTTATCTTCGGAGATACCATATTCTCTCAACCTTACTGCAACATGTACACATGGCGCAAAGTAAGTTATTGTATTTTTTTCAGGATTATCAATAATCCATGCCCTTGCAATATCTGTGTCTGTTGCAATACAATATATATTCTTTAATCCTAAATAATGAGCTGCAATTGCAGGAATAGGGTGTGTTGCTATTAAGGGAAGATTTCTGTTTTTTACATAATCAACCAGGCTTTTACACAATCCTTTTTTAAAGATCTGTTTTTTAAGTAAAATTACTTGAAAGTCTGGTTTTGACAAATCTCTAAAAGGGTAAAAAGGCGAAATATACTGAAATTTATCATAAATCCCAAAAGCAAATTTTCCAACAAAAGGAAAGGTCTTTAATCGTGAGAGAAATTCATAAAGCGATCTTGTCTTTTCCCAAATTTTCTGCTCTTCATAAGAGATTATTCTGTCATTGTTTGCTGTTATTATTCTTTCATATGCAATATCTTTCAAAGGATAAGCTGCTCTTTGGTGACCATAGCCCATATCAACCGAAATAATCCAGGCAGTTCCGTCTTTCATTGTATTTTTTTTAGAAGTTGAAGTTTAAAAATTTAGCGATAGCAAAGCGATACACCTATTAAACGAGTTATTTGTCTCTTTTTATCCTGTTTGCAAAATCCATAAACGCATAAACTGTTCTTTTTTATTGTCCTTTTCGTAACTTATTTAAACCTTTGTTGTCTTTGTAAAAGTTGATGGAGTTATTTGGTTATGTTTTTGAAATAGGCAATAAACTTGGATTCTATAGCCTTTTCTCTTTTATTGTTTTAATTATATTATATCTCATGAGGCCAAAACCTTTAAAGAAAATAATTCCTAGCCTTATTTTTCTTGAGTCTTCTGATAAAAAATTCAATTTAATATCTTTTTTTAGGAGATTCATAAAAGACTGGCTTTTATTGCTGCAAATTTTTATCGTCCTTTTCTTATGTATCGCTGCTTTAGACATTACCACAACAGCTTATATTAAAAAAATAAATAATGAGGTTGTTTTTGTGGTTGATGCTTCTGCCAGTTCTCAAGCAGAATATAATGGAAAATTGCTTTTTAATCTATATAAAGATACTGCTAAAAAAAAGATTGGTGTAATGAATTCTATTGTTTTAATAAAAAATACGCCTGAAATTGTGGTTAAACAAACTAACCCCTTAACAACATTCAATACTTTGAACTCAATAAAGCCTAGTGATTCTTTGAGCAATATATGGGATGCCATGATGATAGCCGGAGACATTGCAAACCCAAAAGCGAATATTGTTGTTTTGAGTGATTTTGCAGACAGTAATAATAGAGATTTGTCTGTAGCTAAAAAAATCTTGGAAGCAAAAGGATTTAATGTTGAATTGATTAATCCGAAAGAAAGAGAAATAAGAAATATAGGTGTTATTGATTATAAAATTTCAGGAGAAAAAATTACCCTTGCTATAAAAAATTATGATTCAGAAGAAAGAGAAATAAAAGTAATGAATAACGGGGAAATGATAAAGATTCCTGCCTTTTCGGTTAGAGAAGTTTTACTTAATCTAGACAAAGAAAAAAGTGAAATAGAAATAGAAACAAAAGATGATTTTAAGTTAGATGATACTCTCAAAATTATTCTACCAAAAGAGAGCCAAAGATCTGTTTTATTTATTACAAATAAAAAAGAAAGTTATGCAAAGGCTGCATTTGAATCTATCCCTTCTTTATCTTTTAAAAAAGCAGAACCACCTATAGTTACAGTTGGAGATCAAAAAATTATTGTTTTGGATAATGTTAATTATGATTCTATTTTGCCAGGTACTATCGAAAAAATAAAAACGCAGGTTATTTCTGGAAATTCCTTAATTATTTTGGCCCAGGATAAAATGGATTTAGTCAAGTTGGGGGATTTATTGCCAATAGAAATTATTGAAACATTAAACCAAGATGTCGGTATAATAAACAGCGCAACAACTAAAGAGCTAAAAGATTTTAATTTTGGATTATCAACAAGGTATTATAAATCAACTTTAAAAAACACCAATAGCATTATAATAGCAGAGGCAAATGATAAAAGCAATAGCCCTATTATAGTTCTTTCGAAATATGGGCAAGGAAATATTTTATTTTATGGAATATTTGATGAGCATAATCAATTTAAATTGACAACACAATATCCTTTGTTTTGGATAAATATAATTGGATTGCTGATAGCTAAAGAAGATTATACCCAAGTCAACTTAAAAGTGGGAAATATAATTTATGGGAAAGAGATAAAAGACCCAAAAGGAAATAAATTCAACAATTATCTAACAACTGAAAAAACAGGTTTTTATAGAGTTGATGATAAAGAAATTGCAGTTAACTTAGTAAATTCTCTAGAATCTGACTTAAATAGAGGAAATATAAAAAAAGGAGATGCTGAGAGCAGCGATACTAATCAAAGGGTTAAGCAAACACTAGAGATTTTACCCTTCTTGATTCTGAGTATTATACTGCTTTCTTTTTTAGAATTGTATATCTTAAAAAAAAGGGGGGATATTTAGATGATTTTTTCATTTAATGGCATTCTTTTTGGGCAGATAACTTATTTATATCTATTAATTCCTCTATTAATTTTTCTTTATATTTTATTGAGAAAAAGATATGTTAATGAAGAACAAAGATTATACAAAAAAAAAGGGAAAAAAAGAATAATTTTTTTGATTAGAGTATTGTTTTTTGCTGCATTATTATTAGCATTATGCAATCCATATATTGAAAAAAAAGAAGAACAGGGCAACATTACTAAAATTAAAGTATTGATTGATGAATCTTATTCAACTAGATTATATGATATTGCTTCTGTTGAAAATACTCTTGAGAATATTAAAAAAGAGGGTATCTCTGTAGATATTGAAAAGCTTAATCTTGAAGATTACTCTTCTTTGGGAAACGCTATTTTAAATAATCTTGAACCTGAGCAAAATATTTTATTAGTTAGTGATGGACAAAATAATTTTGGAAGCTCTCTTGAAGATATTTCTCTTTTTGCAGGAAGCTTGAATTCAAGGATATTTGGAATTGAACTTGAGCCAAAAAAAAGAGATGCTGCAATTTTAATAGAGGGTCCCTCAAAAGTGGTTTCTGAAGTTGAAAATACTTTTACTATTTCTTTAAAGGAAGTTGATAATATCCTTGAAAAAAGTATTAAAGTGTTTATTGATGAAATATTAGTATTCGAAGGGGAATATAAAAAACAAATCGAAGTGAAAAGAAGCTTCTCTTCGGGAAATCATGTTATCAAAGCAGTTCTAGAAACAGATGAATTAGACTTTTTTCCAGAGAATAATGTGTTTTACAAAACAGTAAGTGTCTATAAAAAACTAAAGATATTGCTAATTTCAGAAAACGGATCTCCTATTGAAAATCTGTATTCTCCTTTTTATAATTTGGACATAAGATCAACGCTTCCTAATAATCTAAATGAGTATTATGCAATAATCCTAAATAATGTGAATGCTGCCAAGCTATCTAATGATAACATTAACAGATTGGAAGAATTTGTAAGTGATGGAAATGGTCTCTTTGTGATAGGAGGGAAAGACTCATTTGATTGGGGAGATTATAATACTTCTCTAATTACAAGTATTTTGCCTGTTTCTGTAGGTATGGCAAATAAAAAGAAAGATATTACTAATATTGTTATTTTAATGGATACTGGAGCATCTGGAGCAGATACTATTGTAGAGGGAATTACTTATTTTGATGTGCAGAAAACTATAGCAGCTGATATTGTAAGGAGTATAAGTCCAACAAACAAAGTAGGGATGATAGAAGCTAACTATAACTTAAATACGCTCACAGGATTATCTGAGCTTGGGCCTAAAAGAAGCCAACTCATCACAGATATAAGTTTGCTTAAACCAACTGGATTTAGCGAATTAAGATTTGCATATCAAAAAGCCCATGAGATGCTTAAAATAACTAAAGGAAGCAAAAATATAGTAATAATAACAGATGGAAAACTTATACCTGTGGATCAATCTTTAACCCTAAATTTTGTGCAAAAGGCATATTTTGATGGGATAAAAACGTTTATTATCGGTGTTGGCGAGAGTGCTGATGAAAATTTTTTAATGTCAGTCAAAGAATTAGGAGGAGGAGAATATTTCAGGACAGATGAAAAAAATAAAATAATTATATATTTCGGAGATCCTTCCCAAACAAATCTTGATGATCTAAACATATTTGTTTATGATTCAAATCATTTTATTACAAAAGAATTAAAGGAATTAGGAAGTATTTATGGATTTAATAGTGTTTACCCAAAAGCAAATGCAAGGTTATTATTGACTACAAATACTGGAGATCCTGTTTTAACAATCTGGAACTATGGATTAGGGAGAGTTGCTGCCCTTTCTACAGATGACGGCTCAACATGGGTGCCTGATTTATTGGAAATTGAGAGCTCAAAAGCTTTAATAAAGACGTTAAATTGGCTTATAGAAGATCCTGAAAGAAAAAACTCTTTGATTATAGAGCTTCCAGAACTTAGATTAGGAGAAAATAGTATAATTACAGTTAAGTCTGATTTTCCTCCAACCTCAGAAAAATTATCTTTTTATGAAATAAGTAAAGGGATTTTCAAAGCAAGCTATTACCCTAATACTACGGGGATTATTAATTTATTGGTTCCAATGGCAGTAAATTATAAAAAGGAATATCTTAATATAGGTATTAACGAAGACTTTGAAAGGATTTTAAAAATCTCTGGAGGAGAATTGCTGGAGAATGATGCTGCTATAATTGCTGATAAATTAAAATCAGTAGCAAAAGTAGATACTATTAAAAGGATTGATATTTCATGGCTTTTTATAATGATTGCATGTATTATTTATTTGATTGAATTATTTATAAGAAGAATATTTGAAATGAAAATACGTGAATAAAAATTAATGAGGAAATAAAATGTCTTACTTAAAAAAAAGCCCCACCTTAGTAATATTTTTTTTGCTTGTATTGATTATTGGTATTTTTGCCTTTTCTGCTGTGTTTTACCAGAAATCTTTGTCAGGATTAAATGACAAAATTTCAGATAAGGATGAAACAATAGAAAAATTAAATGCAGATATCTCCAGTTTGAATTTGAATTTGAGCAACATTAAGTCTCTTCTTGATCTCCAGATGATGAGAGAAGAAAATTTAACAGGGCTGTACACAGGATTAAAAAATGAGAGAGATACTCTGGAAAGTGAAAAAAAGAGTTTGCAAAAAAGAATTAATGATACTGAAACAGAGCTTTTTAAGGCTAAATTTGAAATTAATTTATTGGTAGAAGAAATATCTTCCATGAAATTAAATTATACTGAATTAAACAATTCTTACGAAGAGGTTTTGGATGATATAGAGGATGTATGTACAAAAGCATCTTTCTTAAACATATCTGAATGTGGAGAATATGACTAAAAAAAGTAGGAAGAAAAAATGAACGTAAAAAAGATGTATAATGAATTGATTTTCACGTCTCTTCTTCTTAATCTTTTTGATGCCTTGTTGAGTGCTGGTGCTATTTTTAGCATAGGATATTTTCTTGTTTACTTTTACAGGATTCCTGTGATAATTGCTCTGATTGCTTCAATTATATTTTTTTTTAGAAGTATAATCCTAAAGGTAAGACAGAACAAGATCTTACTTTTAGAAAAGAAATATCCTAATTTAAAAGAAAGATTAAGAACCTCTTTTGAATTTCAAGAACATTCAAATACAGTTATAAATGATTTGCATACTGATATCCTTGGCTTAATGAAAAAAGTTGATATAAATGCTTTTTTTAGCTCTAAAAGAGTTGTCATGAAAAGCGCAATAATATGCGGAATGTTGTTGACTACACTTTATTTATCTTCTATAGGATTCGACTCTCTTGATATAAAAAATGCAATTATCAAATCTGATGTATACAGAAGAGGAACAGATTATTTTTCTGGCATTTTTGATGAAACAAGAGAAGAAACAAAAAATAGAAGCCTTCTGGATAAGCCTAATCTTATTGACAGCGGAAATAAAGAATTGAATATTTCAATAGACACTTATAATACTGAGCTTGATATAAAAGACATTTCAGATCCAAAGAAAAATGATTTTGGAGGTAATTATCCAAAAGAGATTGCAGGAACTGCTGAAGAGGTTTATGAAGAAGAGATTCCAGAAGAGTATAAAGATGCTGTGAAAGAGTATTTTAAGAAGATTAATGAATAAATAAATATAAAACTAGACTATTTTTCTTAGTTATTATGGCAAAGATGCTTGTTACTGAAAAGAACAGAAAATTTATGGTTAAAGACGAAGAGAAAGATCTTCATACTAATTTTGGCATGATTAAGGCAGAAGATATTAAGAAAGCTAAATCTGGAGATGTTGTAAGGAGCAATAAAGGACAGGAATTTGTTGTTTTTGATGCAGATTTTATTGATTTATATAGGAAGATTAAAAGAGGGGCACAAATAATTCCTCAAAAAGATATTGGCTTAATAATAACTGAAGCAGGATTAAATAAAGATTCTGTTGTAATTGAAGCAGGAGCAGGATCTGGCGCTTTAGGTTGTTTTTTAGCAAAGATTTGCAAAAAGGTTTATTCTTATGAAATAAGAAAGGATTTTTATGAATTAGTTAAGAAGAACATTGAATATTTAGAAATTGAAAATATGGAATTGAAGAATAAAGATGCTAAAGAGGGCTTTGATGAAAAAAAAGTTGATGCTGTAATTTTAGATTTACCTGAGCCTTGGGAACTATTAGAACAGGCAAAAAAAGCTTTGAAAATAGGTGGATTTTTAGTCTCATATAGTCCCACTATACCCCAAGTAATGGATTTTGTAGATAAGCTTGGAGAGGACTTTGTTTATTTGAAAACTTCTGAAATAATAGAGAGAGAATGGGAGATAAACAAAAGAAAAGTAAGACCTTTATCTAGAGGCATTGGTCATTCTGGGTTCTTGAGTTTTGCTAGGAGAGTTAAGTAACTACTAAAAAGTAGTTAAAAATAGAAAGATTTATAAAGCCGTCTGGCTTTTTGTCCTTTATTATGTTTAATCAAGTAACACTTTGTATGATGATACGGGATGAGTTAATTAACCCAGCAGGAGGAATTCTTACTAGTATAACAAACGCACAACATTTTCAAAAAGTACTTCTCGCAGATACTGGTTCTATTGATGGAACTGAAAAGATTTTAGGTTATCTCTCAGAGATGTATCCTCAAGTTGAAGTAATTCACCTGCCTTTTGAGGGATATGTAAAAACACGTAGAAAAATTACAGAATTGACAACAACACCATATGTTTTTTTCCTGGATGCTGATGAGATTCTAAGATCTGAGGATGCTCAGATAATA
>CAYMPC010000018.1:0-19050 GCA_964392465.1 uncultured Methanosarcinales archaeon
CAGCAAGACTACTGCCAGAAAGATGTCAATCATCCGCAGGAATGGACTGTATTGATAAGGCTTCTATACAATCAGACCAAATTGAATTTGCTTTAAGAAATAATATTGGTTTTGGTATTAATATTACAGGAATAACCTTACAAACAAATCCAGCAACAGTATATACAGGGTGCACTGAAAATGTTGTAATTGGTGGTGTAACAACTGCCTTGGCAACAGACGAAGCAAATGTTCCAAACAACAACGTGTTTATAATTCAGCTTACCGGATGTGCTGGTGGTCCTGGAGAAGGAGACAAATATGACGAAGCCATAGTTGTAGAATATGAAAACACAGAATCTGGTTTATCAAACCAAGTTAGTGTTGATATCAGGGGCAGAGCCGTAATATAAATCTTTTAATTTTCTTTTTTCTTATCTTTTTTCTTTTCTAAAACAAAAAAACATTTATACCTATTCTGTTAAATTATTTCTATGAAAGCGCAGGCAGCCTCAGAATTCTTACTGGTCATGGGTTTTGCTATATTAGTTGTTGCTGTGGCGATTTCTGTCTTATCTTATTTTGGTATAATTAATATTACCAATTTTGCTCCAGAAAGGTGCTTGTTTCCTGCCGGGATGGACTGCATTGATAAAGTCATTACAAAAGACGGCATAACTCTTGCACTAAAAAATAATTACCCAAGTAAATTATATATAACAAATGTTTCTTTGTCTTCCTGCACTCCAACCTCTAAAAAAATTGCAATCGGAAAAGAGAATAATTATTCTGATTTACCAATATTAATACCCAAGGAAGAGCTCTATAAAATACAAATATTGTGTCAACTTCCTTCTGGAGAAAGAATTCGAGATACAATAAAAGTATATTATGCTAATCAAGAGACGGGTATAGAAAATAGTTTTTCAGGAACCTTATCTGTAAAAGTTCCTTAATAAAATTTATATTGTAAAACATAATTAAAAAAATAAAATGAAAAGAGGTCTGTTATTATTAGTCTTAGTTTTATTTCCTCTCTCTTTTGCCCTTACTGATAAAGTTATTTATAATAACTGGATACTTGCCGGAACCTCATTTAAATATGAAAATGAATCCTATGAGGTTTATTATATAAGGGAAACAAATGACACTGTTGTTTATTTTCCGGATGGTGTTTCTGCTGTACTTAAAGCTAGTTATGAAAACTGCACACAACAATGGATTTATACTATCTGCCAGACAAAACAGAAATTTGAAAGAGCTGGCACAGAGGTTCCTCCCACTATAAGAGCAAAAGAAATCAATGTCTCTCTCTTCTTAAAAATAAATAAAACCCAGGTTGAACTTGATTTTACTAAAAATCTCACTCCTTCTTCTCTCTTCCTTACTGATGTAATTGAAGTAAAGACAAACGTAAAAAATAATCTTCTTGTTGATTTTGAGAATGTCTCTTTTATTGACTCTTATCCTGAGGGCTTTGTTATAGATTCTATCTATAATTGTTTTAGAAACTTAAACTCTGTTATTTGGGAAGGAGATGTAAAAAGCGAAAAGGGTTTCTTGTGCACTTACAAATTAAGGCCTGTAAAAGAAGGGGTTTTTAAAAACACAGCGACTCTCTCTTATTCTGTTTTAGGCAAAGAAAAAATAAAAACAATCAACTACACTATTGATGTAAAACAAGGGCCCTTTACTTTTAGTACAAATATAACCAACACTTCGTTTTATATAGAAGAGCCTTTCTTAGTTAACCTTAGACTAAAAACACTTGCCCCTTTTAACTTAAAAGAAATAAAAATAGCTCTCCCTAATTATTACAATTTATTGAACTACTCTCCAGAATTTAAAATTGCAGACAACAACCTAATCTATACTGTAAAATAAATGCAAAAAAACGACACTATAAATTTATTTTTTAGTGGTTTTTCTGGAAAAGCAAGTGTTGATCAAATAAACTTTAGTGCTTCTTATATTTATAATTCTTTGATAAAAGAAGCAAAAAAATATTATTTGATAAATTACAGCGACCTTGTTCCGCAACTTTATTTATATAAAAAAGATAGTCTTTCTGTTATCAGAATTTCTAACGTTCATAATGTTTCTTATACTAAAATCCAACTTAAAATAGAAAATAATTCCTTTGAAATGCCCTTGCTAGAAAAATGGAGATATAAAGAATTCACTTTCCCCTTAATTGAAGAAATAAAACATAATGTAAGCCTTTCTTATATCTCAAAATATAATCAGCCGCTCTCTCATTCTTTTGTATTGAAATATGGAGAAACAACAGGAGAAGAAGAGGCGGACCTTGAAGAGCAGGAAAAACAACCCTCTCAAAAAACAATTCCTGAAAAAAAGAATCTTTTTGAAATAAAAATTGATAAAAACACCCTCTTAATAGTTGGCGGAGTGATTCTTGGGCTTGTTGTTGCCTTTGTCATTTTTTCTTTGCTAAAAAACAGGTTTTCAAAATCTGAACTAGACAAAGAAATAGAAGAAATAAAAAAAGATGTTGAAAAAATAGATGACGAAGTAAAATAGTAGCTTTTAAATATATTCTGGGTTTTCTTTGTTTTAATGGATTATAAAGATCTTTTGAAAAAGGGAAGAGAAAAACTGCCTGAATCTGTATTAAAAACAGAAAGGTTTTCTGTTCAAAATATCAGGGGCCATATTCAGGGAAACAAAACAATTTTATCTAATTTTTTCCAGATTGCGAATGAACTTGGGAGAGAAGAAGAACATTTTTTGAAATATATATTAAAAGAAGTGGCAACACCTGCAGAGGTAAAAAAGCCCTTGCTCATATTAGGAAGAAAAATAGGCGCCTCGACAATTAATCTGAAAATTCAAGAATATACAAAAAAATATGTTATATGTAAAGAATGTGGCAAGCCAGAAACTTCTTTGACAAAACAAGATCGACTTACTTTTATTAGATGTAATGCCTGTGGTGCCAGATATCCTGTAAATTAAAATGATTATAAAAAAACATAATAATAATGGGAGATTAATTCTTGCTTTGTGTGATGCTTCTTTATTGAATAAAAAAATTGAAACAGACGAACTTATACTTGATTTGAGTTCTTCTTTTTACAAAGGAGAAAAAACAACAGAAGAAGAATTAAAAGATTTATTTAAAAAAACCTATATCTTAAATGCGGTCGGTGAAAAATGCATTTCTTTTCTTATTAATCAAAAAGTTGTTTCTGAAAAAAATATAAAAAAGATTAATGGCATTCCTTATCTCCAGCTTATCTTTGAATAAATAAATTTAACCAAACCATTTTCCAAGCCCCTCTTGTTTTTCTTTTTCTTTCCCAAGAACAGAATCAATCTGTTTTTGAAGAGACTCTAAGATTTGCATAAGATATGCTGAAATTTTATATTTTCTTGCCATACTTAATGTGGGCTCAAGATACTTTATTATGCTACCTTCTGAAATAGTAAAGATTATTTTTCCTCCGCACGATAAACATTTTCCAACTAACGGCGGCCTCCTATATTTCTCATTGCAGCTTACACACCTAAACTGCTGTGTTGAAAACTTCCTTAGGTTTCCTTTTATATCTTTTAAAAAATGTTTTTCAATAACCAGCTGCGCCACCTCCTCTGGTGTAACTGCAGCAATTTTTTCTGCCAAATCCATTTGGCCCTTTAACTTGTCTTCCATTGTTGGAAGTGTTTTGTATGCTGAGCATAAAACTCCTGCATTTATGCTTGTTGTTTCGTGTGTATACCCCATTCCTTGATATTGTTTTGGTGTTCCTAAAAAATTATCAATCTGTGCAATCTTTACGTCCCATGGGTTTTTATATTGAACAGCGGCTTCATAAAATTCCAAAGGATATTTCCAAACAACATCAAGCCCATGCACTTCGTCATCAACTTCTCCTGGGATAAGAATTGTTGTCAAGACCAATGGCGCGTCCATTGTCCTAGATCCTCTTTTGTCAGGCAAAAAAGATCTTGAAAAATTAAGTAATGCGTCCATAAGAAGAATTGCACATGCTTCATCTCCATCACAATTTCGTCTCATCGCCGCATGATATAATGGGTGTGCTAACATCCCTTGTGTATTAGAAAACCCTATTATCCTTCCGACAATGCCTGCTGAAGTATGTGGTGCTAGTCCAATAATAAGATGTCCCACAATTTCTTTTTTTGAAGATAAATTATAATATGTTGGTTGCTCGTAAAGTTTATCCAATAATTCATCGACAAAATTTGCAACTCTAAATAAGCATTCTTCTGCAGGTTCATCTGTTGCTTCTGTCTGGCCTGGTAAAATAACATCTTGTGGAAAAATTTCTAAAATTTGATTTGCGTCTTTTAATTCTTTACCATATATGTCTTTTTTGTATCCTAATTCAAGCAATTTTTCTACACTTGTTCCTATTTCACTTGGTTTAAAGTGCGTTATAGGAACTTCAATCATATCATATCTTGTTGTTCCGTCTTTGTTTACATAAATATTGTGCTTTGATCTTAATATTCCTTTTAGTAAGTGTTCAGGAACGTGATCTTTGTTGCTTGTTCCCCTGACACCTTTAATCAAATCTGGAAAAATTTTTAATTTATACTTTTGAAGCGCTTTCTGAAAAAAGTCATTAATATTGATGTCTTTTGTCCTATGAGAATAAACCCTGTCGTGAACACATTTTTTCCTAATTACTCCGCACTTTTCACAATAAAATGCTTTCTCTGTCTTTTTATTACATGTTTCACAAACAGAAAATATTGTTTCTTTTTTACAAACATTACAAAGAAAGATAGGAAAATCTGCGTTTATTTTTCCTTTTTCTAATGTTGCCTGTATACTCCTTAATCTTCCTCCTTCGTTTCCTACTGGAAATAAAAAATGAGGGCTTCCGACAAGTTTTCTCATTTTTGCCTTTTCTGGCCTGCCCATCCTCCCACCTATAAATACTCCTGCTTTATCCTTTATTTTTATTTTTGAAATTTCATAAATTACATCAAGGGTTGTTTCCTTTATTAAGCTGGCTTTCTCTACCTCCTCTATTGTTGTTTTTAAAAAAAGATTGTGGATTGTTTGTGCGTTCTCTCCTTCTATTACAACAAACTCTTTATTAACAACCAAGTGAGGCAACCCAATTTTATCAAGAAGTTCCTTTTCCTTTTTTAAAGGCAAAACAATTTTCAAAATTTTTTCTTCTTCTTTGTTTATCTTCCCTGAAAAAACCCACTTAATTAAATCTAATAATCCCTCTTTAGTTATGTTCGTCCAAAAGAAAGTATATGTTGGGTGTAAAGGAATATCAAAAATTGTTGAAATCCTAAATGCCAACCTAGAAGAAATTTTTGTTTCTATTGGATGAGAAAAAATTTGTTCAATGTGTTCTTTTTTCACTTCTAAAAGATCTGCTATTTTTTCAAAGTTCAAAGATCCAAATAAATTTAGAGAAGATTTTTCAAATTCCTTTATCCACCACTCCTGACAATATCCTGGCGGAATTAATTTGTGCCCGCTCTCTGAAAAATCTCCGTAGTTAAATAAAATATCTCCTAAAAACAAAATTTTTTCTATCTCTTCTGGCTTGTATTTTGGGGTGCTTTCTTGAAGCCTAACCACTGTTCCTTCTTTTAATTTTATAATTGGGCCGTCGATTGTGTCGCACGTTGTTATAGCTGCTGCTTTTCCTGGTCTTTCTAATTTTAGTTGTGTACCAAACGCAACATAATTATTCAAAACATTCATTGTTTGTGGATGAAGAGCTGCTGCTGCTAACCCTGTTGTTCTTGTCCTTCCATATCTTAATCTTAGCCCCCCATATCTCATAGGAAAAGCCAAAACCGGTCTTCCTGCAACAAGATCTTTAATATATGTATAATTTGGTGTTATTTTTGTTGCTTCTTTTTTAATTTCTCCTTTTGCTTTTGCTTTTTTTTGAATTTCTAAAAACTCTGATAAAAAATCCCATTGCAGCCCGAATTCCTTTCCCCATTTCTTAAGTTGCTTATTTACTTTTGTTGCTTTTTGTGCCAGCCCTTCTGCCAGAACAAGACAAACCCCTCCCCTTATCCTGTTTGTTTCTATTCTTTCAAGATCTTTATAATTGGATACTTCTGCCTCTTCTGTCGGGTCTCCGTTTATTTCTATTGGTAAGTTATTAAGTAGAAATTCTATCTCTAGTTCAGAAGGAACATATTGCAAATTAGTTATTCTCTCATGATAGTCTCTTATTTCTGTAGTTGCCCTTTTTATTTCTTTTTCTGTTGGATCATAGGGAAAATAGCCTGCTTTTGTTCTAACATAGTCTGCAATAATAATGGAAACCGCCTCTGCGGTTCCTCCCGCTGCCCTTATTGGCCCGGCATAAAAAGCAGAGACATATTCTTTTCCGTCTTTTCTTTTTTTTATTTTTAATTCTATAAAGCCCTCTAAAGGGGCAGAAATAACACCTAATGTAATATATGCTAATCCAACCCTTACTCCTGTTTCAAGTGCTTTTTGCTTTGATTCAAATTTAAAAAATTTTTCTTGAGAAACTTCTTCTGCTATTTTTAACGCGACCCTCCAGTCAAGCAGGCCGTATTGTTTTTCTAATTTTAAAATTCTCTGCGCTACTCCCGAATTCATTATATCAGGGCAAACTGCGCTGACAAGACCTTCTACTCTTTCTGCTATTCCTTTTGCCAAAGGAATGTCTACTTTCTCTTCCGGATCGTATCCTCTTTGTCTAGCTAAAGTAGAGCTTTTATAGCTCTTTTTTACTTCATTATCTATCCTTTCAAAGTATTTGTCTATTTGTTGATTGGGCTGCTGCATTTTGTTTGCCTTGCTAATTATCCATAAAGTTAAGGATTTTTGTTTCCCTTGTGTGTAAATCTACATAAATGGCTCTTCCTGGTTGTGGAACAAGCCCTCTTTTTTCTTGGTAATCTGTTTGTGAAATCCAGCACCCACAATTTAACAAGGACGTGTTTCTATAATTTTTTGCAGATGCTCTATGAACATGTCCTGTAACAAAAAAATCAGGAACTGTTTTTATAACTAATGGGTCTGTGTCATAGCCTAACTGATATTGTGTTGAGCCGTGTGTTGGTGCCAGATGTCTTTTCTTTAAAAGAAAGGTTTGGATATTTTCTGTGTTTTCAAGCCCCCCTTTTTGTCTTATTGGTTCAATTGTGTCTGCAAAAAAAGGAAAAGAAAAACCATGATAAATTAAAGTATCAAATCCTGAAAACTTTTCTGTTTCCCCTATTTTAACAAGAGAAGGATTTGAAACAAAAAAAACATTGCTCTTATCATACAGTTCTGGAACAAACTCTTTGGGAAGTGGCGGTTGTGGCTCTGCAATTCTTAAAGAATCGTGGTTGCCGGGGCTGATAATTATATTAATGTGTTTTGGTATTTTATTGATATATTCTGTAAAGAGCGAATATTGCGCATAAATGTCTTTTATAGTTAGATCTTTTTCCTGATCCGGATATATTCCTATTCCTTCAACAATATCTCCTACAATAAAGAGATATTTTATTTTTTTAATTATCTCTTTTTGGTTTTCTTCTCCTATATTTCCATTAAGCCACTCTATAAATCTTTCAAATGTTTTTTGGAGAAATGCTTTTGATCCTATATGTATATCTCCAATAAACAATGCTGCTTCTTGGTTTGGTGTTTTTTTAAACTCTTTTGTTAGAGGAACATCTGGAAAAAGTATTGAGTTAACAAACACTATTTTTTCAGATTTTGTTCCAATAACTCCTATTATTTCGTCTGGGGTTATTTCCTTAACATTTATTTGTAGCTCTTTGTTTTTTCCAACTATTGCTTTTATTGTTCCTGTTTGATCCTCTAATGTCAAAATGGTGTTGTTATTTTTTGTGATGCTTATGTTTACTACCATCCCTATAAAACAAACAGTCTCTTTATCTTGTGCTGAAAAAACTCTTCTTATAGAAGTTACTAAATCAAGTTCTTGTCTCTGTCTTAAGAGAGATTGAATCGCGATAAACCGTTTGTTATATAAGTCGACAAAATCTTTAATAGTTATTTTTACGTTTTTTTCATCATATGATTCTATTATGGTTACTTCATCTATCTGTTTGCCTTTTTTTTGTATTTCTTCTTTGTTATCTTCTTTTTTGTTTGTTTTTTTGTCTATTTTCTCTTTTTCCTTTTTAAGAATAAAGGGGTTGTCTGCTGTTTCTTGAAGTATTTTTTCTATTTCTTCTGGTGCCACGTCTAATAACTCTGGGCTTAAAAGTATCCCTTTCTTCAATAGGGCTTCAATCTTTTTTTGCATTTTATTAGATTTAATTTAGACCAAGTTCTTCAACAAGGATATTTTTAATTTTCTGTTTTAATGTTGCATTCATCCCTGGTTTTATTTCTCTTGTCCTTCCATATCTTCCTTTAGAAATAATTGTTGCATTTATTATACCTAACATGTCTAACTCCCCTATTATGTCGGAAACTCTTCTTTGTGTTAGGGGTCTTAGGTCTGTCTTTAAACACAGCTGCTTATATACTTCGTAGATATCTCCTGTATAAATTGTCTTTTCCTCTTTATCAAAAAGAGCCAGAACGCTGTACAATGCCACTTGTGATTGTTTTGGTTGTGTTTTTACAATTTCTAAAACTCTCTCTTTTTCAATCTTTTCTTCTGCTTCATCTAAATGATCTATTCTTACTTTTGATAGTCCTTTTCTCTCTGAAATCTCGCCTGCCACCCTCAGTAATTCTAATGCTCTTCTTGCATCCCCGTGCTCTCTTGCTGCAAAAGCAGCACATTTTTCTATAAGCCCTTTTTCTAATGCTTCTGGTTTAAATGCCATGTCTGCTCTTTTTCTAAGGATGTCTTGTATTTGAATTGCATTATAGGGTGGAAAAACAATCTCTTCTTCACTTAAAGAAGATCTTACTCTTGGGTCCATTGTTTCTGTAAATACAACACTATTACTTATACCAACTAAAGAAAACTGCATTGTAGAAATCTCTGTATTTACCCTTGTTAAATTATATATGACTTCGTCTCCTGCTTTTTTTATAAGTTGATCTATTTCATCAAGAATAAGTATCATCATTTTTTCTTTTCCTTTATTTAATATATTAAAAAAAATATTATATACTTCGTCTGTTGGAAGGCCGGTTGGCGGAACAACATGGCCGAGCTCTTTTATTATTTGGGCTATTAATCTATATTCTGTATCTGCAATTCTCTTCATCTTACAATTAAGATAAATTATTTTTAAAGGGGTTTTCCTTTTTTCAATAACCTCTTCCATGTGTGTTGTTATATGCTTTATACATAAGGTTTTTCCTGTCCCTGTTTTACCATAAATAAACAAATTAGAGGGTTTTTCTCCTCTTAAAGAAGGAGCAAGAATTGAGGCGATAGTATTTATTTGTGTATCTCTATGTAAAACGGTTTCAGGTGTATATGTTGACTGAAGTGCTTTTTTATCTTTAAAAATTATATTTTCATCTATATATTTTTCAAAAAAACCAGAAAGTCCTTTTTGTGTCATGTTTTTCCAGATGAAACACAGGTTTATAAATTTTTATATACTGTATTTTAGGACCTCCTCCCCCCTCTTTTTCCTGTGGAAATGCCTTTTTTAATTTTATTAAAAAATATTTATTTATTTATTTTCTATATAGAAAAAAATATTTTTATTTTTATTTTTATTTTTTAAAAAACATAAAAGAAGAAAATTTTTCTCAATAACTTTTCCATATGAAACCATGGAGGGCGTGGATAAAAATGACGTTACTAATAAATGATAAAAACAACAAACTTTATATATAACTTTCTTTTACATCTTCAAATAAAAAGAGGAAAAAACGCAAGAGTGACTAAAATGATTATTGAGAAAAAGTACTTATCAAAACTAAAAGAATTTGGTCTAAACTCATACGAAAGTAAAGTTTGGGCAGCTTTATTATCCAGAGGCGTATCTACAGCAGGGGAACTTTCCGATATAGCGAATGTTCCAAGATCAAGATCATATGATGTTCTAGAAACCCTAGAAAAAAAAGGGTTTGTTGTAATGAAAGTAGGCAAACCTATAAAATATATTGCTGTTCCTCCAACAGAAGCAATAGAAAGAGTTAAAAAAAGAATAAAACAAGATGCAGAAGAAGAAGAAAAAAAATTAGAAGAACTAAAAACAAGCGAAATATTAGAAGAATTAACACAATTACATACCCAAGGAATAGAAACACAAGATCCATCAGATCTTACAGGAAGCGTTAGGGGAAGAGAAAACATATACAACCACTTAGAATATCAAATAAAAACAGCAAAAGAAAACGTGGTTATAGCAACAACAGAAGAAGGGATTTTAAGAAAAACAACAGAACTTTTAAAACAAATAAAAAAAGCAAAAGAAAGAGGAGTTTTAGTTACAGTTGCCGCGCCTCTTTCAGAAAAAACAAAACAAGCAGAACAAACACTATCAGACTACGCAAATTTAAAAGATATAAAAAGCACCAACACAAGATTTTGTGTTATAGATAACAAGCACATTACAGTAATGCTAACGGGAGACAAGGAAGTTCACCCAAGCTATGATTTAGCAGTATGGATGCAATCTCCTTTATTAGCAAAAACCCTTTTGTCAACTATCTTTTAATTTTATTTTATCTTTCTTTTAAAACAAAAACTTTATATATCTTGCTCTATAAATAAAAAACATCCAAACAAAAGAGGTGTTTAAATGGCAGTCGATGCTTATACAATGCAACAACTAATATTAGCAATTATTGTAGGCACATTAGCAGCAATCGTCTATAGTTTAAGGGTTCTTGTTTTAATGGAAAGAAGAATGGCAAGAATAGACGAAAACATAGAAAATCTTGTTAAAAAAACACTTGAAGAAGAATATAAAATAGAAAAAGAAGAAGAAATAATAGAAAAAGCAATAAAAAAAAGATAAAAATGGAGATGTTTCTTGATAAAGAACACCTTGCATATTATAATCAAGACCTTTTTGCAAAAATTGGTTCAGCAACTCTTTATGATATAGTAAGGCACGCAGAAGAAGGAAAGGCCCTAGAAGAAATAATAAGAACAAAACAAGAACTTCTAAAAAAACACCCAGATAACACAGTTCTGAAAAACACACTTTCTTTTTTTTTATTTAGGCTTTCTCAAAAAGACATAAAAACCGAAATAAAAGAAAGACACAAACAGATATTGCTTAGAATAAACAACTCTACAACAGAAGTGGCCCAACACACTCTCAAAAAAATAAAAAAAGGGAGCACGCTTTTCGTTCACTCCATAAACAACCAAGTGCGAGAAATTCTTTTATATGCAGCAGGCAAAAAAAACTTTTTGGTAAATATGGTTGAGCACAGGCCCTTTTTGTTTGGACAATACCTGGCCAAAGAACTAAATGAAAAAGGAATAAAAACAAACCTTTTTCCTGATATAGCACTAGAAGAAGCAATAAAAGGAGCAGACCTTTGTTTAATTGGTGGTGAGGCAATAACAAAAAACAAAGGAGCAATGGCCAAAGAAGGAAGTAGCATTGCATCAGAAACAGCAAAAAAACACAACATCCCTACATATGTTTGTGCAACGAGTTTTAAATATAATAAGGACCTAAATCCTAAAGACACACCCCCCGTCACACATACAAAAACCACACAAGCCCCAATAGTCAGAGCAACATTTGATCATGTTTTACCAGAACACATCTCGGCGTATATATGTGAATATGGGGTTTTCAGACCAGAACACATACAAGAAGAAATTAAGTTTTATAACGGCTGGATGTTTATATAATTCTGGTTAGTTCTTCAAAAGACAACCCTTTTATGTTTGAAGAGTCTTTTGTAAAAACATAATTCTCTCTTGTTTTTTCTAAATCTTCAGGGTTGACAAAAACCCAAAAACCCCCAGAAAACTTGATTGCAATCCAAGGTTCCGCCCCAAAATATTCGGAAAAAACAAGCAACTGCTTTTTTTCTTCTTCTGAAAAGTATTTTTTTTCTTCTTTTGTTGCTTTTACTTCAATAGCAAGCCTTCTAATTTTGTTTCCGGCAAGAATATCCGGAGAGGGGAAATGCATAGAACCAGACCCCGCAGACCTAATTGCTCCCCAACCAACACCCCAAAACATTTTGATTAATTCTCTTTCTGCATTCGATCCTTTTATTTTTGACATAATTACTCCTTTTGTTCTTTTTAAATTAATATTAATTAGAAAAGTTTATTAAAACTTTTTCCTTTGCTATTTTTATGGAAAAAAACCTTCCTTTGGCATCAATGGAAAAAACACTTAAAAAAGCAGGAGCAAAAAGAGTTTCAGAGGCAGCAAAAAAGCAACTACAAGAAACCTTAAAAAAGAAAATTAAAGAACTAACAGAAAAAGCGACCGCATTCTCAAAACATAGCAAAAGAAAAACGATAAAAGAGGAAGACATACACATTTCAACAGAAAAATAAATATTTAAATTTTGGTTTTCATAAAATCGTGTGCTGCAAGAGTCTCAGGAAAAATAAGTCGTGCTTCTTCAATAATGCTTTCTGTTGTTTTAAACCGCTGAGAAAAATGAGTTAATATTAATCTCTTTGCGTTGCTTTGAGACGCAAGATAAGCTGCATTTTTAGCTGTTAAGTGTTTATACTCTTCTGCTTTATTTATTAAATCTTCAGAATACACAGCTTCCGAAATAAGCAAATCTGCTTCCTCAGCAAGAGAAAAGGCATTATTACAAAGAGAAGTATCTAATATTATTGCAAGTTTTTTCCCTTTTATTAAATAAGTAGCATCCTCTGGTTTAATTATTTTATTTTTCCATTTTATGCTTTTGTTTTCTTGTAATTTCCCCAGCAATGGGCCATCAGGAATGCCTTCTTTTTTTATATAAGAAACTTTAATTTTTCTTGTATCTTTTTCTCTTATTGAAAAACCCAAGCAAGAAATACCATGATCAAGTTCTTTTGCTTCAATAATCAAATCTCTTGATTCAATAATTTCTTTGTTTTTAATTTCAAATATTTTATATTCAAAACCAACACTAAAAGAAAACGCCTTCATCATATATTCAAATCTCTCCGTTGTTCCAACAGGACCATAAATTTGTAATAACCCCTCATAACCAGAGGCATTTATTGTTTGTAATAACCCCGGAAGGCCCAAAACATGGTCTCCGTGCCAATGACTAATTAAAATCTTATTTATCTTACTGGGCTTAATATCCGCAATCTTTAATTGCCTTTGTGTTCCTTCTCCACAATCAACCAAAATGCCTTCTCCTTTATAAAAAACATAAATCGCTTGGTGATTTCGGTCTTTTGTAGGAACCATACAACTTGTTCCCAAAAAAGTAATTTCCATTTGTTTTTGAAATTTATTTAAGCTTTTATAATTTTTGAGAATTATTTTCTATATAGAAAATAAAACACACAACTTTTTTATACAAAAAGGAACTTCTTTTGTTTTATGCCAGAGACAAAAAAGAAAAAATCAGAAAAAAAAGAAAAAACCGAGACAGAAGAAAAAAAAGAAAAAACAAGAGCAATTTTTTTACAAGGGATTATTGTGACTGAAAATACAGATGTTGCAAGAGAACTTTTTAATCAAAGCAGATATGGAGAGATACAACAAGATGGAAAAATACAGCTGTCTCTTGTAGAAGCAGCTTTCTTACAGGAAAAAGAAAAGCTAGATATTTTTGACGGGAAGACAAAAAGGATTAGCAAAGAAGACCTAATAAAAAAAGCAGCAAAACAAGACCCAAATTTTCTGGTAAGATTTTCTGTTTTTAAAGATTTGAGAAACAGAGGGTATATTGTGAAAACAGCACTAAAATTTGGAGCAGACTTTAGGGTTTACGATAGAGGTATAAAACCAGGAGAGGACCATGCAAAATGGGTAGTCTACCCAGTAAAAGAAGATTCGTATTTAACTTGGTATGAGTTTGCTGCAAAAAACAGAGTTGCCCATTCAACAAAAAAAAGACTTTTGTTAGCAGTAGTAGATGATGAAGGAGATGTTTCTTATTGGGAATGTAGGTGGATTAGGCCTTAATTTTTTCAAGATAGTTCACAAAAACTTTTTTAATTTTATATTTAAAAAAAGTCGTTTAAACCTTTTTGAGATTGTTTTTTTGTCAAATCTTCAAGTGTTTTTTCTATTCTTTCTTTTGAAAATTCATATTTTTGAACCAACAACTCATATATCTTTTGTTTATCAACGTTTCTCCATTCTAAATTATAATTATCTGAAACAGGCATCTTTTTTATTGTATCAAATACCTTTCTCCATTCATATTTAAAAAACGAACCCCACCCAGCTTCTTCAAAAAGAGAATCAAAATCTTTTTTGTGTTTTTTTATTAAGATTAAACCTTTCTTTGGTCCAATTCCTTTTATTCCCCCAATATTAAAATCTGTTCCACAAAGCATTCCAAGCACAATAAGCTGATCTATATCTATACTAAGGGAATTTAACAGTCCATCTAACTCTATTATTTCTGGAGAAGTTAATTCGTATGTAGATGTCCCAAATTTCTTTTTTTTCCTGGAAATTGAGAGGTTTTTAATTAATCTGGGACTTCCAAAAAGCAAACTATCTGTGTCTTGACTTATTAAACCAAAAAACTCGCCTTTTTTAACCATGTGGGCTGCCTGCGCCTCTCCTTCTGAGGGCGCCTGTATTATAGGCAACCCCAACGCAGAAATCAACAATTTACTTTCATTAACCATCTCTTCTGTTAAAATAGAAGTTCTAGATGCGTATTTCTTCATTAATTCAATATCCCCTTCCTCTACGGCTTTTTCATATTTTTGTATTGCCCCTTGTTTTATCTCTGCTCTTCTCTCTCTTTCTTCCTTCTTTAGTTCTGGTGGTTTTCCATCAAAAACAAAAGCAAGTTTTATGTCGTTCTTTAGCAAATTGGTTGTTCTAAAGAACAACCCAGAGAGATGACTAGTTACTCTCCCCTTCGAATCCATAAGCAATGAACCGTCTTGTTGTCGTATATTGGATAGAAATTGATAAAGCATATTAAAAGAATCAACAGCAAGCCGTTTGTTTACTAAAAAAGATAAAGAAATTTCTTTTGGAGTTAGAATTGTATCTAGCTGCGTTCCCATTTTTATTAAATATATAGGATGGAGACCATTTTGAACTCTTTTTCAAGCATCTCTTCTGCTTTTTTTGTTAACTGGCCAGTTGTTATATATAATACAGGTAGTTTTTTTATTTGTCCTTGTACATAAACAGAACTTAAGTCCTTGTCATTGCTTTTTTTCTTATCTCTTACTTTACAAAAATATTTTAATTTTCCAACAGGGCTGGAAATATTTACCAAAAATTCAATGTCGCTGTTTTTCCTTATAACTTTTGATTCAATAACCTCAATCTTCTTTTCATCAAATACTTTTTTGATCTTTGATAATAATAAATCTTCTTCTTCTCTTTTTATAGTTTCTTTCTGCAACTTTTCTTGTTTTTCTTTTTTTTCAGACTCTTTTTGTGTTTTTTGTTCGACACCTTTCATCTCTATTTTTTCTTTTAGCTCCTCTTTTTTTTCTTCAGTTATCTCTTCATTTTCTTTTATGTTTTCTTCTTCTTTTTTTTTAAGTGATAATATCTGTCTAATTATGTTTTCAGCATCTGCATTTGATATTAAATACCATTTCCAAAAAACCTCTTTGTTTTCACCAATATTAACTTCTAAAGCTTTAGCAAAATCCTTTATACTTCTTAATGCAACACGTATGGCAGGATCCGCAAAACTGTCTCTCATAATCTTTTTATTTTTAAGAAGGTCGTATGCTTCTTTTTCTTTTCCTGGTAAATATTTATATAATAAAGAAAGTTTGTCCTCTTGTCCGCTAGCATAATAAACAGGGCTGCCGCCTATTTTAGCGTGGCTTATTCTTAGTTCTTTGTTATCAGTTAGCTGGCTCAGAACCGCGCCCGTTATAAAAGTGTCTCCTCCAAACTCTCTTGATACGTCTCTAGGAAGAACCGGCCCCCGTTGCTTTACAAAAGAAAGAACTTTTTCTTTATCTATCATCAACCAGTCAATATGTTCTATTTTATATAAAGATTATGGTTGAAAAGATAAATAGTTTTTTAAATTTTTCAAATCTCCTTAAAATGTATGCAAGCACTAAAAACAAAATTCAATCATGCTGAAAAAATAAAAAAGAAACTGGCGGAAAAAAATCTCTTTGATAGAAAATATAAAGTAGAGAGAGGAAAAACATATATCTATTTTCCTGTTGTAAAAAAAGACCCTTCTTTTTTGGTTGAGTATCCTGGCACAGCATATATAACTAAAACATTTACAAAAAAAACACAAAAAAAGGAATACAAAGATTACCTCAAACTTTCCAATAAAGAAAAAACAACCCTACCTACATCATTTGATATTATAGGGGACATAATAATAATTGAACTAAAAGGAACGCCAAAAAAAGAAGAGAGTAAAATAGGGAAAGCGCTCCTGAAGGCGAATAAAAATATCAAGACCATACTAAAAAAATCTGGAAACCATGAAGGAGAATTCAGGACAAGAAACCTAAGTTTTGTTACTGGAGAAAACAAGAAAGAGACAACATATATAGAAAACAAGACTAAACTAAGCCTAGATGTTGAAAAAGTATACTTTTCACCGAGACTTAGCACAGAAAGAAAAAGAATTTGTGCACAAATTAAAGAAGGAGAAGAAATATTGGTAATGTTTTCAGGGTGCGGACCATATCCTTTAGTTATCTCAAAAAACACAAAAGCAAAGAAACTTTTAGGTATAGAAAAAAACAAGATAGCACATAAATATGCTATCCGGAATTTATCAATAAACAAAATTTCCAATGTTGAGTTTGTTAATGCAGACGTTAGGGAAGCAATACCCAAACTAAAACAAAAATTTAACAGGATTTTAATGCCGCTTCCAAAAGGAGCAGAGGATTTTTTAGATTTGGCTTTTTCAGTTTCAAAAAAAGGCACAATAATCCATTTCTATGATTTTGAAAAAGAAGGAGATTTTAAAAAAGGAGAAAAAAAAGTAATAAAAAAAGCAAACACCAATAGCCAAAAAATAAAAATATTAAGAACAGTTAAATGTGGTCAATATTCTCCTGGAAAATATAGGATATGTATAGATTTTTTGATTGAATAATTGAAGCGTACGCTCGGCAGTTACTACCTTAGGTCATATCCGAAGATCCCTGGGTGTTCACATCGTCATCGCGTACATTAATAGAAAAACAAGATTTATTTATAAAAACAATTAAATAACTTTTTATCCAAAAATATTTATATATTCTTCTTTATTTTGTGCTTCGTCTTCTTTTACTTTTTTTATAGCCTTTAAAAAATCCAGCTCCTTAACAATAATTCGGCTATTCCTTATTGCAAAATATCCTGCTTCAGTACAAACAGCCCTTATTTCTGCCCCAGAAAAACCCTCCATGTGTACCAAAAGTTTTTCTATGTTTATTTTTTCCATATTCATGTTTTTGGTATGTATCTTAAATATTTGTCTTATCCCTTCTTTATTTGGCAAAGGAACATACAACAACCTGTCCAAGCGGCCAGGTCGCAACACGGCCGGATCAAGAATGTCTTTCCTATTAGTACATCCAATAATTTTTACATCGCCCAAAGGAGCAAACCCATCTATTTCAGCCAATAATTGCATAAAGGTTCTTTGTACTTCTCTTTCTCCGGATGTGCCAATATCAACTCTTTTTGCAGCAAGCGCATCCAACTCATCAATAAAAACAACAGAAGGAGCTTTCTCCTTTGCTAAATCAAAAATTTCTTTTACTAATTTTGCGCCCTCTCCTATAAACTTTTGAACAAGTTCAGAGCCAACAACTTCAATAAAAGTACTTTCTGTTGAATTGGCAACTGCCTTTGCTAGCAGAGTTTTCCCTGTTCCAGGGGGACCATGAAGTAAAATACCTTTTGGAGGTTGTATTCCTATCTTTCTAAAAAGAAGGGGTTTTTTAAGAGGAAGCTCAACAACCTCTTTTATTTCTTCAATTTGTTTTTCTAATCCACCAATATCACGAAAGGAAGTTGTAGGTTTTTCTAAAATTACAAATTGTTCCACATTGAAGCTTTTTGATTTTGGTAGCTTTTTAATTATATTAAGATTTTTTTGGTCAACAAGAACACTATCTCCAGATCTTAAATCTGTACAAGTATCAGAAACACACACAAAAAACTGATTGCCATTTGGAACTTTTATGATAGCGTTTTTTTCATCAAGAAGTTCTCTAACTTCACAAAGCATCAAAGGAGGGGTTCTAAATCTGTCTATTTCGTTTCTAAGATGATTTATTGTTTCTTTTAAAAGCCTATTCTCTTCTTCTATTTCATTAGAGGAATAAGAGAACATTATATTTGTCAATTCTTTGCTACTGTTTCCCTCCATTATGTCAATATGGAATAAAAAACAGATTAATAAAGCTTGTGGATTAAAAAAATTAAAAAAATCAGACTTTTTTTTTAATAATAATTAATTCTTTTTTTGATTTTGTTAGAATCTCAATTTGTTTTTTTCTTTTTACAACAGTATCTTCTATCCTTATTCCATATCTTCCAGGAAGATAAATGCCCGGTTCAATAGTAAAAACAGTATTTTCTTTTATTTTATTTTTATCTCCTTCTATTAAAGAAGGTGATTCGTGTATCTCTAAACCAAGCCCATGCCCCAAGCCATGAGTAAAATATTTTGACCGATTTCCTAATATTTTTATTGAGGTATTATATAAATTAGAATAAGTTTTTTCTTTTTTTGCGGCATTTATACATTCTAGATTTGTTTTTAAAACAAGAGCATAATCTTTTAGTTCGTTATTGCTTGGAGTTCCAACATAAATCATTCTTGTCATATCAGAACAATACCCTTTATACTTTGCACCATAATCTAGCATCAAAAAGCCTTTTTTGATTTTTTTAGATGAATTATAGTGTGGTTGGCTGCTTCCTATTCCAGAAGCAACAATAGGAGGGAAAGCCAACTGACCGCCCGCATTTATTATGTTCTTTTCAATATAATCTTTTAATTGCTTTTCTGTTTTAAAATTAAACCTTAAACAGATCTTTTTGAAAATAGAGTCAGTTATG
>CAYMPC010000018.1:19060-19370 GCA_964392465.1 uncultured Methanosarcinales archaeon
GCACAGGCATTTTTTATGTACGCGATTTCTTTTTCTTCTTTTATTTTTCTTATGTCTGAAAAAATCCCATCAACATCACCATACCTAGCCCTAAAAGCCTTTTTTATTTTTTTATATAAATAAACAGGGCAAGTTGTTTCATCAATCCCAATCTTTTTAATATTTGTTTTTTCTTTTTCAAGAAGCAAGGAAAGACACTCAAGCAACCTTTTCTTTTTTTCTGTTTTGAAAATTTTGATATTCTTAGTTGTTTTCTTTGCTTTTTGATATTCCATCTCTGGCACAAGCAAGAAAGATACCCCCTTTTCTA
>CAYMPC010000019.1:0-18075 GCA_964392465.1 uncultured Methanosarcinales archaeon
TGGCTAAAATCAAATTACAATAAAAAAAAAGAAGTATGGCTTATTTACTACAAAAAACACACAAATAAACCAAGGATTGATTACGACATAGCAGTAGAAGAAGCGATGTGTTTCGGATGGATAGATAGTACAGCAAAGAAAGTTGACAATGATTCTTACGCCCAAAGATTCACTCCAAGGACAAATCATGTATATTCACAGTTAAATAAGGAAAGATTAAAGTTATTATTAAAAGATAATCAAGTATTGCCTGAGTTAGCAAAACAATTATCTTACATCTTAACAGAGAAATACGTCTTTCCTAAGGATATATTAGAAAGAATAAAGACTAATAAGACAGCATGGAAGAATTATAATAATTTCTCAGAAGCATATAAGAGGATAAGGATAGCGTATATTGATGATGCAAGAATCTTTCCTGATATGTTTGAAAAAAGATTGAACAGTTTCATAAAAGCTACAGAAAAGAACAGATTATTGGGTGTAAAGGGGATAGAGAAGTATTGTTAACGCAGCTTTTTATAAAATCTATCAAAAGAATTTCTGTTTTCACCATAGCTTTCAGGAGTTATTTCTATTAAAGAAAACTTTTTCTTATTATGCCTATTCCACTTTTTAACATCAGGAAGGAAATCATGTGCTCCTCCATAAATCAAAATAGCTAAATCTTGTTCTTGTAAAGAAATCTGGCTTAATGCTTCTCTTTCCCTGTCATCAAAAATAGCTTGTGGATTATTGCTTCTCAAGCCATTTGATACTGCTGCTCTTGAATTTAGATGTAGAGATTCAGCAGGTTGAACTTTTATTTTTTTTTCAGTTAATAATCTTAAATATGCACAATCCAACATTTCCTCTTCAGTAGGAGGATGCTTCTCATATAAACTAAACAGATAAGAAAATTCTGAACTAACGCCCTCTGCATATAATCTTGTTAAACCATATCTATCAATTATAAAACTTGCTATGTCATAAATATCAGCTTGTACTCTCCTCATTTTTTCTATATTTTGAAGCTCAAATTGACGTTTAGAAGTAGTTTTCATCTTATCAGCTACTATTGGATCATATTCTTTCATCTTCTCATAAATCTCATCATTCATATCATATAATTTATGTATCTGCCTTATATGCACAACAGCAGTTGAAGAGCCTCTCATATAATATCTGTCAATATATTTTGCTCCAGGTATAGACAATGGAAAGCTTTTAACAAGTTGATCAATACTCATAAGACGCATTTTTCATATCTTATATATAAGTATTATCCTAAAAGAATTAATTTTTAAATTTATATAAATAAACATTAGTCTTTTCTTTAGACTTCTTGAACATAACATCATTTCTTTTCCTTAATTTAGTCAAGGTTGTAGTTACAGAGCCTAAAGATGCTTCCATGTGCTTAGAAATTTCCTTGGAAGACCACCATTTTCCCTTGTTTGCTTTGAGGAAAGTGTATACTTCTTGCTGACCCATATTATAATCTGAATAGTATTAGAATATAAACTTATCTAATAATATAAAAAAAATTCAATAGTTATTAAGGTCAAGCCTTACTGGGACCCAGCAACCATCGCAAGAAGGGTTTTTTCCGTCTGGGATATTTGGCATTTTACTTATATAAACTCCATTCAAGGGATTATCTCCAAATATCTGGCCATAATCTCCCAAGCGCCTTATCTTTGTTTTGAGATATAAATCTTTTTTTCCAATCCTTCCTATCAGCACTCTTCCAGTAACTTCAGCAAGATTTGTAGGATTTACCTGAAAATACTCCTCAAAAAAACTAGAATAAGTGTCATAATAGCAAATTGGATTTTGATGTTCATCTGTTAGAAGGTCAGAAAGTTCTTTGTCATCAACTACTTTAATAGGTTGTTTAGTCTTAGTTGCTGTCATAAAATCCAGACTTATTAACTTATATTTAAATTTTTCAAATATTTCTCTATCTCACTATATATTTCATTTTTAGCTAAAAAACTAAACTTTATATTGCCTGCAAAGTCATGCCCCCCTCCTCCTAAAAGAGCATAAGGCATTTTCTTTTTCAGATCTTCCAATAACGAAATCAGACTAAATCCCTTAACTTCATCAACTCTGAAGCTTATAGAATCTTCATTCTCAATCATTGTTATCCTTGGGCCTGTAAATAAGTCATGTGTTATCCTGGGTAATTTACTTCCAATATAATCACCATAAGCAACAGCATTCCTTGAAATTTTTATAACCTTAAACTTCCCATAATCTTCAACAGCAGCATATTTCTGAGCAGCTTTTTTAACAGCCTCCTGCTCTTCTTTCATTATTTCAGTTGTCTGCTCAATTATCTTGCCTGTTTTTTCTGTCATGAAAAACAAATCTTCCAATAGCTCAGAACTTTCATTAAACCTCATGAAATAAAGGTCATGATCTATAGCAAATGTCCAATCTCTTAATTTTTCTTTATCAAATCCAGATAATTTTACATAGTCTTCATATTCAACATCCGAGCTTTTGTCAGCTGTGCCAGATAAAGCAGGAAGATGTTTTATTTCTTGTACATCAGGATTAATGAAAAGAGCTAATTCTGTACATAAAGCACCCGCACATATCTCAGAACCAAATTCATGGATGTGAGGATTCAAGAACACTTTTGAAATATTTTTATTATCTTCGTCATGCCTGTGATGATCTACAATAATAAAATCAATATCATACATGCTCAATCTTTTCAAAGCAGCAATGCTTTGATTATTAGAGCCTAAATCGCATAAAATTATCAAAGGAGCCTTCTCATCATACCTTTCTTTTGCTGCCAAATGATCATTTAAATCCCTTAATGCATCAATATAATCATAATAAGGAGTTCTTGTAGATGTTCTTGATAAAAATAAGCGGCTTTTTTCATAATTTATCTCTTTTACTAAAGGCAATATAGCCTTCTCTAATACAATTCCAGAAGTATATCCATCAACATCATCGTGATGCCTAATTACAATAGGCCTATTTTCTCCTATTGCTTTATTAATAAGCTTACTTGCTTCTATAAACAAAGGCCTCAACTTTTCTAATTTTTCAGAGTTTATCAAAAACTTCTTGCTTTCTAAATCCGGCTTAGCAACAACTTCCTGGTTAATCTTGTCATAATCAAGAATCTCAACTTCTAATTTACCTAATCTTTCTTTGATAGTAATCTTTGCTTGGATATTGCTTCCTATAATAATATTCGGAAAGGCTCTTTCTCCGGCTCTTATAAATCCAGTAGCTCTTATAAATCCAGTACTGTCTTTTAATTCAAATACAGTTGGTCCTGATGTTTGTCTAATTGATTTGACTTGAGCAATAAGGTAATATTCTTTACCAATATTGCTTTCAGAAATCTCATTTATCTTAATATAATTCATTTTAATCTTTTAATTCATTTAACTCTATTTTTCCATATTCTCTTTTTCCATAGTCTTGCCACGCAGCATGCCCAAAATGTATCAATAAATCAACTCCTAAGTTTTTTACTTCAAGAGGCAGATCACAGCTGCCATAACAGCTTCCTCCCCATATTATTACTTGTGCTTTTGTCTCTTTTTCAATTACTTTCTGTATTTCCTCTGCTTTTGGCTTTAATCCATCAGGCAATTGTAAACATACAAGTTTAGCCTTCTGTTTCTTGATTTGTTTTATTATTTTATCAATCTCTAAGTCATAAAGATCATTCATAAATGAAAAGAAAGAAAGGGATTATAAAAAACTATTCTGCTTTACTCAGCTACAACATCCAAGGCTGCCTCATCAATGGACTTTTTCCATCTTTTGCCGTTTTCATCGCATTTAGGGATGTCCATGAAAAAAGTAGTATTTGTTTTTGACCTTCTTATTCTAGCCATTTGTTTACCTCTTTCTGATATTTAATAATTAATATGATAAAAATAAATCATCAAGCTCTTCTTCGCTGAGGTTTTTGCTGTTTATGACAGAGCTGAAGCTCTTTCTTTTCTTGGCAGCAAGCCTCTTCATCTTATGTAGTATTGCTGTGTCTTCTTCTTCGAACATTTTTTTCACTTTTTTTACTTATTTTAAAACCACTTCGGACGCAAGAGATTTCTGTGGGTGGGGTGATGGTAAGAAAAGACTCTTACGCCCTAAAAGTGTTTTTACTATGTAGTAGTGTAGAATAGGTATATAAATCTTTCGGTTTTGTAACTATTATACAGTGATAACTAAATCGCAAGACGAGAAAAAAGATAAGCTTATTTATTCAAATAATACTGCAGACTAATATAAGAAGTTCTTGGCCTGAAATGTATTGCAGCTTTCAAAGATAATCCTGTCTGGTTATGCAGGAAGAAGTGCCACCATCGTTTTGGCACAAATTCAGGGATAATAAGAGTGACATTAAGGTTTTTATCTTTTCCTTCTACTTCATCTAAATAGCGTAATAGTGGTTGTAACATCCTTCTATAAGGTGATTCAATCAAAACTAATTTTATTCCAGGCTTGTATTTATTCCATTTTTCTAATAATTTCTTTGATTCTGAGCCGCTCATATTGACATGGACAGCTTCGACGTCATTACAGAATGTTTTTGCAAACTCAAGTGATTGTATGATAGCTTTATTAAAAGAAGACACTAAGACTATCATTTTATGTTTGCCTTTTTTTAGTTTAATAGGAGCCCTTAATCCATTTACAGACAATTGTTCTGATAAGTCTGTATAATGCCTATTTATTTTTTTGAAAACAAAGATTATTGTTGGAATTAAAACAAGAATGATCCATGCACCTGACATAAATTTTGTTGAGGCAATAATTAATAATGCAACAAAGGTCATTATAGCCCCAAATCCATTAACAAAAGCCTTTCTTTTCCATTTTTCTTTTTTATCCCTGGAATTTTTAACAACCATCCCTGTCTGGGATAAAGTGAAAGAAGTAAAGACACCAACTGCATATAAAGGAATAAGTTGATGAACACTTCCTTGAAATAAGATTATTAGGCCAGAAGAGGCAATACCTAAGAAAAGTATTCCTGTTGAAAAAACCAACCTATCTCCCAAATGCTTGAACTGATTAGGCATATACCTGTCTTTTGCTAAAAAATAACTTAATCTTGGAAAGTCAGCATAACTTGTATTTGCAGCTAAAAATAAAATAAGCATAGTAAAAGCTTGGATTATAAAAAAGAAAATTGTCTTTCCGAAAATGCTCTCAGCAAGCATAGAAACAACAGTCCTATCATGAGAAGGAGTAATACCATACTGGTAACTTAAGAAAGTAATTCCAAAAAACAATAAAGATAAAAAAAAGGCCATTATTGTCAAGGTTGTCCTGGCATTATGATTTTCTGGCTTTTTAAAAGCAGGCACTCCATTAGAGATTGCCTCAACACCAGTTAAAGCAGCACATCCAGATGAAAATGCTCTCATAAGCAAAAACAAAGAAACACCCGAAGAAAACATAATTTCAGTATGAGGCAAAACTTGAATATTTCCTGTAAAATATCTTATGAATCCTATAAAAATCATTGTTAAAAAACTAAAGAGGAAGAGATAGGTAGGGATAGCAAAAGTAATTCCCGATTCTTTAATTCCTTTTAAATTCATGATACTAATAAATATAATTACACTAACACCAAAAGCCACTTTATAGGGAAATAATTCAGGAAAAGCAGAAGTCAAAGCAGCAACACCAGCAGCAACACTCACAGCAGCAGTTAGAATATAATCTAGTAATAACGCAGCAGCAGCAATTAACCCAGGAGTCTCTCCTAAATTTTCTTTTGCGACGATATATGCTCCTCCTCCATTTGGATAGGCCATTATTGTCTGCCTATAAGATATTATTAAGATAGTCAATAAGAAAATAATTAATAGTGAAATAGGGATAGAATACCCTAGAGCGAAAACTCCTACAGTTAATAGTACAAGCAAGATTTCCTCTGTGGCATACGCTACAGAAGAAAGAGCATCTGAAGAAAAAACAGCCAAAGCTAATTTTTTTGATAATCTCTGATGCTTATACTCCCAATTAGGCAAAGCATCTCCTATAATGAACTTTTTAAGCTTTTCATATAGCATTAAATTGTAGAAGAATTAATAAGTTGATTAAATACTTATTTCTTGTGA
Organism: uncultured Methanosarcinales archaeon; assembly: GCA_964392465.1. Lineage (GTDB taxonomy): Archaea > Nanobdellota > Nanobdellia > Woesearchaeales > GW2011-AR15 > JAAXVZ01. The sequence continues at coordinate 6,096 of CAYMPC010000019.1, forward strand.
TAAGGAAATCTCATGAATCTTTTACAGTTTAAGCAATAATATACAACCTTTTTCTGGGTTAATCTTACTCTGCAATTTACGCTTGGAACTAAATATTTATGGCAGTGTTTGCAAAATCTCCTTTTAAGTTCTCTTGGAATCTTTACCTTATACTTCATTGAGATTTTTCTTGCGATCTCTACATACCTGTCAGATAACTTTGAATCTTCTTTGAATCTTAACTCAGCCTGTTCAAATAATTTTAAAATCCTTTCATTTGCAATCTCTTTTAAAAAATCAGATTTTTTATTATGCGGCTGTTTCATAATCTAAAGAAAAATATAGTAAATAATAAAGTTTTAGAAATAAAAAGCCAAAATAAGATAAATAGTATATTGATTCCGCAATATTTTAATATAAACTACTTTTACGTAGTTATGGGGGAAGATGAACTTTTTCAAGAAAATATTCAGTAGAGAGCCTGAACAGCTAAGTTTAAACCATATTGAGCTTCAGGATTGGATTGAAGAGAATTCTGAGAAGATATTATCTGAAGAGATAGAGGCGATAAAAGAATATTTCTCAAAATTCAGAGAAATAAAAATTGAGCTTAAGGAAAAACTAGATAACTTGCAGAAAGCAGACTTGCTTAATCCTAATATTCCGGAAAGGGAAAAACACATAATGGAAGGAAACAGGACAACATACCTTACAAAAATGTACACCTTTCTTGAGAATATGAAAGAACCTAAACTTGATTATAAAGAAATTAATTTTTTAGAAAAATTCTGTGATGATTTTAACAAGAATCTGGAAGAACTGAATAAGGAAACAGCAAAAGGCTATTTTGTCCTTACTAATTTTTTTGATAAAGAAGTGAAAGGGATAGCAATTTCTATAAAAAAATTAGAAGAGCCGATTATTCATGTCAAAGAATTCATGAGTGAAGGAAAACTTTCTGAATACAAAGAGTTAGTTTTAAAGATAAGAGAGTTGAATGAAAAAAAGGTTAATACTGAAAAAATCGGCACAGACATTACTATTTTAGATCAGGAAATAAAGGAAAATAAAGAAAAAAAAGATCTTTTGGAAAGAAGATTGAACTTATTGAAAACAGGAGAGGAATATCATACCTTCAATAAAATGGGCAAGGAAAAAGAAGAGATAGACGCAGAACTAACTAAATTGAATTCAAAACTTAATAATACCATAAAGCCATTGGATAAACACTTGAAAAAACTAGCTCATGAATCTTTGAAGAACGAGATTATCTTGGAATATCTTAATAATCCACTGCTGGCGCTTGAAAAAGATGAAAATATAAAAATCTTGAATATAATAGATCAGATAAGACTGTCATTAGAGAATGCAGATGAAAAAGATAAACAGACAGAAAAGCTATTGAAACATATTGATACAATAACAAGAGAATATTTTGAAAACATAAAAAAAGAAAACGAGAGATTAAAACAAGAAAAAGAGACAATCTCAGGAATCTTATCAAGGGCAACAATTGTAATGGATATAAAAGAAGTTGAGTATCAGTTAGAGCACATAACTGAAAAAGTAAATGAACAGGAAAAACTGCTTGGAAATAAAAAAGAAATGCAGCAAGAAATAGTTAATCAAACAAAAGAAAAAAAATTGGAAAAGCTGCTTTCAGATTTCTCAGAGAAAAAAATTACGATTTTAGATTAAATATTATTCATTACATTGCTCATGGAAGAATAAAAATTCTTATTTTTTTCAGATAACCTTTTTATTATGTTTTTTATCATTTCTCTTTTTGAATCTTTTTTTTCCAATAAGCATTTTTGCTTTACAATCGAAAATTTTTTTTCTTTTGCATATTCTATTATTAGATTTTCCGGGACATTTATCATAGGTCTAATTACAATTAAATTATCTTTTGATTTGTATTTAGCTTTCATAGCTTCTAACTTTGAAACAAAAAACATGTTCAATAAAAAAGTTTCAATTGAATCGTCAAGGTTATGGCCCAATGCTAGTTTATTGCAGTTATTTTCTTTTGCTATTTTATACAGAACTCCTCTTCTTAATCTAGAACACATGAAACAATAATTCCCAGTGTTTTTCTGTTTTTTTAATTTACTTTTTACAATATCGGCTATCTTTGTTTTCTTTATCAGATAAGTTATTTTTCTTTTTTTAAGATAATGTTCTGCTTTTGAATAATCAGCATTGAAACCAGAATCAATAATCACAGGAAAAAGATCATATTTCACAGGTGAATTTTTCAACAATGAAAGAAGAACATCAAGCATAACATAACTATCCTTTCCTCCTGAAAATGCAATAAGGATTTTATCATTTTTTTCTGTAAGTTTATGTTTAGTTAAAGTTTCTGCAATAATCTTTTTGACTTTATCTTGAACAGGCATATTAATTAAGAAAATTCCAAAATATAAAAGATTATCATTAAATGAATTTCAAAAGATCTTTGTCCTTCATCTTTGGTTTAGTAAATTTTACTTTCCATTGTCTATACAAGCTATATGCAGCAAGAAAAATACATATAAGAGCGACAATTGGCCTAAATGAAATGCCGATATTGAAAACATCAGATCCAGCGTATCTTCCTAAAAGAAGTTCATATGCTATTTTCAAAAACAAAGGGCATGCAGCAGCAGCAATAGGTGTTACAATAAGGATAATGCAAATAATTAAAATCAAGATAATAGCGATAAGTATAGCCATACCCTGATAAAATGAACTAAACATTGAAACTAACCAATCGCTTGTTAAAATATGGAACTTCCAGAAATACCCACTAAAAACTAGAAATGCGCCAAGAAGGAGACTTAATACAAAAAAAAGAATTCTTTTAGTGTCTTCTTCCATGGAAAAGAATATTAAGTTATGAGATATAAAAACTTTTTGATGATGATTATTAATTAATAAAAATCAAAATAAAATAAATCAATAATTTTCTTCCATAACTTCAAAATGTGCTTGAGGATGTTTGCATGCAGGGCATAATGCAGGGGCATTTGGTCCTTCATGTATATGTCCGCAGTTTCTGCATTTCCATTTTACAGGTTTCTCTTTCTTGAAAACTTTATCCTTTTCAACATTCTCTAATAATTTCCTGTATCTTTTTTCATGCTCCTTTTCAACATTTGCAATAAATTTAAATGACATTGCGATTTCATTGAAGCCTTCATTTTTAGCTATTTCTGCAAAATCAGGATATAATAATCCCCATTCTTCTTTTTCTCCTTCTGCAGCAGCTAAAAGGTTTTCAGCAGTTGTTCCTATTTTTCCTGCAGGATAGCTTGCTGTGATTTCTACCATGCCGCCTTCTAAATATTTGAAAAACACTTTTGCATGCTCTTTTTCATTTTCAGCAGTCTCCAGAAAAATAGCAGATATCTGCTCATAACCTTCTTTTTTTGCAACACTTGCAAAATAAGTGTATCTTGTTCTTGCCTGGCTTTCGCCTGCAAATGCTTTCAACAGATTTTTTTCAGTTTCAGTTCCTTTTATTGATTTCATAATAAGAGAAACAGAAAGTAGATTAATAAAGATTTTTGTTTATAAAACAGAATGCATCAATGCATCACAACCTTTTTATACTTACATTAGAAGTGTTTTTCTAGTAAAATGAAAAGCATGAAAGGAGAATCATTTATATTTCTAGAAGCACTTTTTTGGAGCCTTTTTCCTGTAATAACAGTTCTTTCATTTCGTTCTATTAATCCGATGTATTCTGCAGCAATGAGCACTTTTTTTGCAGCATTATTCTTTGCTGTTATTCTGACAATACAGAAAAAATGGCATGAACTTAAGAAAAAAGAAGCATGGAAAGACATATTGATAGTTAGTGTTTTTATTGGGATACTATTTTATTCATTGTCTTTCATTAGTCTTAGATACACTTCTGCTGGAAATTATGGGTTGATAGGATTATTAGAAGTCTTTTTTTCATTTTTGATATTAGGCATCTTGAAAAAAGAAAAAATTAATTTTATAAAAATAGCAGGAGCAGTATTAATGGTTTTTGGTGCATCCTTTGTTCTTCTTCCCAAAGCAACAGGAATTGATATAGGTGTTTATATTTTGCTTTCAGCTCAAATCTTTATTCCCTTTGGCAATTTGGCTCAGCAAAATGCAAGAAAGATTGTCAGCTCTTCAACAATAATGTTTTTGAGAAGCGTGATAAGCTCAGCAGTAATCTTTATTTTGGCATTAATCTTTTTTCCGTTTCCTTCTTTATCAGAACTTAATTCTTCAATTTTATTTTTGATTATTAATGGATTTTTATTCATGGGCTTTTCAAAATTGTTATGGATAGAAGGTATACACAGGATTCCTATTACAAGGGCAAATTCAATCAATACACTTATACCTTTTCTGACACTATTCTTTGCATATCTTATCCTTGGTGAAATACCGCATTTCTCTCAATTAATAGGCATAGTTCCTTTGGCAATAGGCGCACTTATTCTTTTAAGAAAAGATAAGATAATTGAAACAGCATAAAATTTTAATATTTCTCTTTTGATTAAAATATGCAAATTAAAATGTTCTAAAAAAATTAATAAATTATTTGCCATAGACGAAATGTATAACTTAGGATATAGACTCAATAAACCTTTTGATATTTTTTTTATAAAACAGATTTTCCTTTTCTATATCTTTTACTACTTTTTTAATATCTTTTATTTCTTTTTTTGAAAGAGTCTTTTCAAGGTCAGTGTGTTTTTTATTTAGGGATTTAATTACAGAACATCCTGAATTTATATCATGTTCTATTACTTTAAGTTTTCCATTATTTAATCGTATTACCCAAAAAGGATATATTCTACATATATTCGGCCGTATAGAATAAATATCACATTTTCCTTTGTCATTTAAGAAAATACACCTGCCCTGTTTTTTTGTTTTTAACCTAAGGATCTTTTTTTTATCAATCTGAGAATATCTTAATGCACCTTCAAGATAAGACTCATCCTTTTTTATAGCACTAATTATTTTTTTAGGGAGAGGAGAATAATCAAGAAAATAAGAATAATCTTTTTTTATTGTTTTTTTTATCCTTTCTGCATCTTTAATTCCAATAAAAGTGAAGCCTGAATTATTCTTGAAAATACAGCAATGAATATTTTTTTTACATTTTTTACAATCGGTTTCAAAGTACATTTTTAACACATGTTAATCGAAAAGAAATTTATAAACTTATAGAAAAAATAGCCCCGCCAGGATTCGAACCTGGGTCTCAACCTTTCTTTTTACTTTTTTTATCTCAAGTAAACCAGAGGGTCGAATGATTGGCCGCTACACTACGGGGCTATGATTTTGTTACCGAATATGTTGCAGAAGGCAACGTGTCCTTTATGGACACTTATCCCCACCAGTGCTGATAAGGCCTGGCTCGGTAAACTACGGGGCTATGATATATTCACAGATTAAAATGAAACTTTGATTATTTTAAAAATCTTATTTTTTTGTGCTGTGTTTTTTCTTTATTTCAGCTTCTTTTTCTATTTTTAATAAGAGATCCATAAGCTCACAAATCTTTTTTTTATTGAGAGTTGGCAAGTCTCTTTTTAGAAGAAGATAATTTTTATATTCTCTTACAACATGTTTCACTTCAACAATCTTATTTCCGTTCAGCTTTAAATTTTTGTATTTCTTTAATATCTCTTCGTCATACTTTTTTAAATCTTTATACTGCAGCTTAACATATGTTCTTGGCTTACCCCATTGCTCCCCTTCTTCTTTACTCACAAAATGAAGCTGCCACCATTTATTTTTATAATATCCTTCAAACTTAGGATGCGGAAAGCTGCCTTTTATATATTTGAAATTAAGTGCATTTGCTAGTTTTTGAAGACGCTTATAGATGTAATATAAGAATAAAGAGACACAGCATATTAATGCCTGAAAAAAAATAAGTGCCAAAAACAACTCGAAAATTATTATTTTATAAAAATACAGCAAGATTATACTCATTAAACTAACAATATTAATTAGGAAAACCATTGTTTTTATGGTGATGCTTTTTTTTCTTTCCATTTTTATCACATTCTCATTATAATCCCAAATATGGGTCCAAAAAATGAACTATATAGAAACGTAAATATAAAACTTGTGATGCATTTTGAGACTACTTCAAATGAAGGTTGTGTTGGGACAAGAGTTCTGTAGATATAATATCCAATAGAATATAATATCCCTGCAATGCTGCTAAAAACAACAGGATTCAGATTCCCAAATAAAAAAACACTTAGGACAGCAGAGCCGCTATAAAGGAAAAAATTTGCAAAGGTTCCGTCTGAAGCAATAGAAGTTGCAAAATCTACTATAAGTGTATTAATAGCAACTAAAATTATAGCTTCTTTTAATCCAATGTGTTTTGCTACCATTATTGTACAAAAATGAAGGGGATCAAGAACAACAAGCTTTAATCCAAACATACCTCTAATATATTTCCCAATATAAGTCAATATACTGAATAAGGCAAGGAAAAAAAAAGTTTTATTTATCTTTATTAGAACAAGTATTAAGATAAGAGGAATTCCAAATTTTTTTAGTATATATGTTAAATTGTTCTTTTTTTTTGTTTTTTGTACAGGTTGCTGATTTTGAATGACCATCTTTATAATATCTAAATTTAATTAATATATAAATCTTAGGGAAATCATACAAAGTATGATAATTATTTTATAATAGAAATAAGAAGGTTATAAAAACTAAAAATATATATCATATCAATAGTAATTTTCATAATTAAATTAAATAGTTCTTTATGTGGATTATTGCCGAAAGATATACTTCCGAAGAAGGCTATTATGTGATGTGCTATTATTAAAGAAACTATTAGAATATAATAAGGGAGAAAAACTAATATTGAGTTTACTAGATTTATTATTATGATTAAAGAAAGATAAAATATTGTTGTATGGTCAAAAGAGCCGCCTGCCAGTATCATTGGCAGTATGCCGGATAATAAGATGAATATAACTGAAAATAAAAAAGAATATTCTCTTGAAATTATTAAACTCAAAAATAAAACAGGGCTTAAATCAAAAGGCAGCCTGATATAATAATTAAGGTAAGTAAAGGTAGCAGTTACTAATAAAAACAAGAGATAGATGGTTATTTTTCTGAAAAGTAGCATTGATATAATTAAGATAATAAAAAAAAGTAGTAAATAGCTGATATTGAATCTTTTTTTTAGGAAAGTGATATTTTTCTTCACAACCAAATAAAATACTAGATGGTTTTTAATATTTATTAAAAATACTTTTTTAAATATTCTTTTTGTTCTTAATACTATGCTCACAGAAAAAAAGCGTTTGGAATTAGAAAAACAAGGCTATAGAATTGTAGGTAATCATTCTGCTATTAAGATTTGCGGTTGGACAAAGAACGCTTTAATCAATAAAGGAGTATGCTATAAATGTACCTTTTATGGAATAAATACATGGCAATGTGTTCAGATGACTCCTTCTCTTCAATTTTGTGATTTCAGATGTATGCATTGCTGGAGAGACATATCAACTGCTTCAACAAAATGGGAAGGTCCGATTGATAATCCTAAGGATATTGTAGAGGGTTGTATAAGAGAACATGTAAAGATATTACAAGGCTTTGGCGGGAATAAAAATGTCAATAAGAAAAGGTTTGAGAAGATGAAAAAACCATTGCATTTTGCAATTTCCCTTACAGGGGAACCAACTATGTATCCAAGACTTCCTGAGCTTATAGATGAGATAAAAAAAAGAGGGATGACTGCTTATTTAGTTACAAATGGTTCTTATCCAGAAATGATTAAAAAACTTATTGGGCATGAGCCAACACAGTTTTATGTGACAATGGCTGCTCCCTATAAAGAATTATTTGAGAAAGAGACTAATCCTTTGATAGAAGATGCCTGGGAAAGATTTACAAAAACATTAGAACTCATGAAAAAATTAAACTGCAGAAAAGTAATAAGATTGACATTGACAAAAGGATATAATATGAGAGAGCCTGAAAAATATGCAGAATTAATAAAAAAATGCTCATATGATTTTGTCGAATGTAAGGGCTATATGCATGTTGGTTATTCTATGAAAAGACTTACAAAACAAAATATGCCTACACATGACGAGATCAAAGAATTTGCAGAAAAGCTTGCAAAAAAAGCAGGCTTAAAATATATTGATGAAAAACCAGAAAGCTCTGTTGTACTCTTGATGAAAGAAGATTTTGAAGGAAGGATAATGCAGTTTTAGATATCTTTTTAGTTTAATTGGCTCTATTTTAATATCAAAATATTTATAAAATAAAACAATAGTTATAATTTTATGAAGTACCAATTTAAATTGCCCTTAATTGTTTCTATTTTTACTATCTTTTTTTATGCAGTTGCAGATATAATTCTATTAACCTTTTTTCCATTTTCACAAGCAGTACTAGTTTTAACAAAAGTTACTTTTCCTGTTTCTAAAATGATTTATGATAATATTAACATTCAACCACACTATCTTATTGTAATCTTCTCAATTGTTATAACAGAAATTCTATATATTCTCTTATTTACTATCATAAGTTTTTTTATTGGAAGAAAAATTGATACTAAGAAACAGTAGAAAGAGGGGCAAAGATTAAATATACTTCTTAATTTTTTTAATGATAAAATTTATATTAAAAACCAACTATTCATTTTTAATGGAAAAAATTCTTGTTACTGGAGCATTTGGCCAGATTGGTTCTGAACTTGTGCCTGCATTGCAGATAAAGCATGGCAAAGACAACATCATTGCACTAGGAAAGACTGTGCCTGAAAATTTTGACGGCATATCTATAGAATGCGATGTAATGGACAAAGAGAAGGTAAGAGAAATAATACTAAAAAATAATGTAAAAACAATTTATCATCTTGTCTCTCTGCTTTCTGCAACAGGAGAAAAAAATCCAAATATGGCCTGGGATCTCAATATGAGCAGTTTAAAGAATATGCTGGATTTTGCAGTTGAATACAAAATAAAATTATTCTGGCCAAGCTCAATCGCTGCTTTTGGCCCAACAACACCAAGAAAAATGACACCTCAAAAATGCGTCTTGGAGCCAACTACTATGTATGGAGTAACAAAAGTCTCAGGAGAACTCCTTTGTCAATATTATCATTTGAAATTTGGAGTAGATGTTAGAAGTGTAAGATACCCTGGAATAATAAGCTGGAAACAAGAGCCAGGAGGAGGGACAACTGATTATGCTGTTGCTATTTTCTATGAAGCAATAAGGAATCATAAATACACTTGCTTTGTCAGGGCAGATACAATACTTCCGATGATGTATATGGATGATGCAATAGATGCAACAATAAAATTAATGGATGCTCCTGCTGAAAAATTAACAGTTAGGACAAGCTATAATCTTGCTGCAATAAGTTTTTCTGCAGAAGAATTAGCAAAAGAAATAAACAAGCATATCAACGTTGATGTGACTTATGAGCCAGATGCAAGACAGAAGATTGCAGATTCCTGGCCTATGTCAATTGATGACACTCAAGCAAGAAAAGATTGGGGATGGCAGCATAAATACGATCTTAAAAAAATGACAGAGGTTATGCTAGAAAATCTTAAGGTGAAATTAAATGAAAATTAAAGAAGCTCAACTGCTTGTTAAAGAGCATTTAGATAAAGTAGGATATTCTAAAATAGAGACAACTCCAACACATGTTTTATTCATTTAGTTGAAGAAGTAGGAGAGGTTTCTAGAGCTTTATTATATAAAGAGAAAAATAAGGAGAAAGGATGAGAACAAAACAAAAACTAGTGGTTCTTGGTATTATTGAAAATGATAAAGGACAGATTTTAGTTTCTCAGAGACTAGATCCAAAAATCTATGAAGCACATTTAAAATGGGATGTTCCTGGAGGCACTAATGAATTTGGAGAATCATTAAAAGAAACATTAATGAGAGAGATTAAAGAAGAAACAGGATTAAACGTAAATATCTTAAAATTACTTCCTGACTGTGTTTCTAAAGAATGGAAGCATGAAGATTATTTGCAGCATACTCTTGTTTTTTGCTATCATTGCAAATTAATTAATGGAGAATTACACCTTAATGACCACAAAATAAAGGAATTAAAATGGGTTTCACCCAAAGACGCTTATAAATTAGAGTTACTACCTACAACAAAAATATTTATTGAGTTATTTAATAAAGAAAAATAAATTATTAAAATTAAACTTTTGAAGAACTTTTCTCTTCCTTCATCTTAGTAACTGTCTTTTTGAAGGCTTCAATCTGATTCTCAGTTAGTTTTCCATATTTCAAATAATTTATTTTTATGTTCCTGAGAAAAGAATTGTTTTTGTAGAATTCTTCAGGCAGATCAAAAAACTTTTTCATCTCAATGTCTGTTATTTCACCATTTAATTCGTTTTTCTGACATTCAAAACAAGTTGGATATCTGTCTCGGTATGTTGTTACCACATAATTCTTTTTGCATCTAGAACATAATTGTTTGAAACTTATCATTAAATTACCTTTTTCTCCTATATATCTACAATGATTCCTTCTTTTCCTGGATTTAGGAATAATGTCCTTCCTATTTTATGATGTTTGCCCTCATTCTCATGTAAATGGCCAGAGACAACAAGATGTGGCTGTACTTCATCAATAAATTGCCTGTATGATTTGTTTCCTTTTGGCTCATTTCCTAAAACATCGATTTTAGTATCATAAGCAGGGCCATGTGTAACTAATATAATCTTGCTTTTATTTTTTGCCTCTCTTTTAAAAAACATATTGGCAACTTTTGTAAATTCTGGGTCATTTGTTGAAAAACCATCTCCACCATATCCCATAAAAACATAATCCTCAACATGATGAACGCCTTTGTGCAGGAAAGTTATATTGTTATAGATAGTTGTTAATTCTCTTAATCCATGTTCGTCTTCATGATTGCCATGTATCATCATTATTGGTTTATTAAACTCATTTATTGCTGACATTATATCAGAAAGGTTTCTTTCCATTATAGAGATATCTCCAGCACACACCACCATATCAGCTTTTTTAGAATTGTTCTTTAATCTACTTAAAGCTTTCATATCTCCATGAATATCGGAAAAAAACAAAATTTTCATTTCCTGTTTGGAGAAGGCAATTATATTTAAAATGTTTGCTTATAACTTAAAAAATTAACAAACTTTAAATATAAGATTGACATAATCTAGTGTTATGACAATTAATGCAGACCGCGGCGATTTACGCCATAAAAGTTTATGATTCTTCTAGTTTAACCTATAATAATTTATCAAATCTGAGTAACCAGCCTGGGGATTGTCGGCATCTATTTTTCTATAAATAATTTTGTTTCTTCTTATGGCAATAGTGGTGTAACGGCAGCATGCGAGACTGTGGATCTTGCGGCAGGAGTTCAATTCTCCTCTATTGCCCTTTATTCTAATTTATTAAACAAAGATTATAAGCCGTGCAGGCTATAAATGCGGAGAAATAAAAAAATGAAAACGAAAAAAACAGAAATAAAAAATAGTGAGGCTAAGGCACAAGAAAGTGCTGGTTGCCTTCACCAATATTGATTTTTTAGGAATTGGCAAACCATGCAATAATTCCGATAATTGTACACAGTGCTTTCTTGGAGAAATTGCTAAAAACAATGGGGACTTTACATCGGAATTAGAATTAATAAAAAAAATAGAAAAAAGATATCCTAATTCAAGCTATTTTTTTTATCCTGCTGAATTGGGTACAAACTTAAATTATACTGACTTAATGAGAAAAACTGGTCAAAAAGCAATGACTAATGGCAAAATAAAACAAATTTCAAATAAGATTGTAGAAAAAGGTTTTTCCAGTGTTAGTTTTTCATTATATTCTGACTTGGAAGAGATGGGTGTTTTTTATAAGTATAATTCAGAGGAATATTCTAATCTTATAGAAAACATCATCATAGCGGCAAAAGCAGGATTAGAAATTGAGATTTTTTCAATTGTTACTCCCTTAAACTATCAAA
>CAYMPC010000020.1:0-6499 GCA_964392465.1 uncultured Methanosarcinales archaeon
TCTAATCTTGGAGTAAATATAACTTCTTTAATAGCAGGTCTTGGTGTTGGTGGTATTGCTGTTGCATTTGCACTTCAAAGAATCTTAGAGGATATTTTTAGCTCATTTTCAATTTACTTTGACAAGCCTTTTGAAGAAGGAGATTATGTTGTGATAGGTACAGATAGCGGAACAGTACAGAAAATCGGCTTGAAATCAACAAGATTACAGACATTGCAAGGAGAAGAATTAGTTGTCTCAAATAAAGAAATGACCAGCGCAAGAATCAACAATTACAAAAAGATGACTAGAAGAAGGGTTGTCTTTGGTTTTGGTGTTGAATATAATACAAGTGTTACAAAATTAAAAAAGATTAAGCAAATTATTAAAGAAATCTTTACAAAAGTAGAACTTGCGGATTTAGATAGAGTGCATTTTAAATCATTTGGAGATTCTTCTTTAAATTTTGAAGTTGTATATTTTATAAATACAAAAGAGATAATGACCTATATGGACACCCAAGAAAAAGTTAATCTTGAACTAAAGGAAAGATTTGAAAAAGAGAAGATTGAATTTGCTTTCCCGACAAGAACAATACTGATGCAGAAAGCAAAATAAAATAATAAGAAGATTTATATTTATTTTATTTTTTCATTAGAATATGTTATTAAATATTTTTTTAGTATTTATAGGTATAATAATTCTAGCTTATGGAAGCGACATAGCTATTGAGAACGCTAAAGAATTAGCCAAAAAAATGAATGTATCTGAGTTATTTGTTGGTCTCACTGTTGCTTCAATTGGTTCTTCTCTTCCAGAAATATTGACTGGTGTTATGTCAGGTGTACAAATTCTTCTTAATCCCGGAAATCCCGAATATCATATTTATTCTTCAGGAATAGCTGTAGGAAATATTGTTGGATCAGATATAGGCCAAATTACTATTTTATTAGGGATTGTTGCTTTATTTGGCACTTTAAAAACAACAAAAGAATCCTTGAAAAGAGATGGTTTTATGCTTATATTTTCTATAATATTGATGGCGCTTGTGTGTCTTGATTTGAAGATAACACAACTAGAAGGTGTTTTTCTTATTATATGCTATTTAATTTATCTCTATGTTCTTATAAGAAAAGAGGATTTCAAAAATTTACATAAAGTAAGAAAAAGGGAAATCTTGAGACTGATTAGTATAACTATTATTGGTATTTTTGCAGTTGTTGGTGCATCTTATATGGTAGTAGATAATAGCATACAAATTGCTCAGATACTAGGTGTGAGTACATATATCATTGGACTACTACTTGGACTCGGTACTTCTCTCCCTGAATTAGTTATTTCATTACAGGCAATTTTAAAAAATTCTCATTCAATTTCTATAGGAAATCTAATTGGAAGTAATATAACTGATCCTCTTTTGTCCCTGGGAGCGGGCGCATCTGTTGTAGGATTTAGTGTAATGAAATCTACTCTGTTTTTTGATATTCCTTACTGGGCATTATCTACCTTATTTGTTTTGATTATTTTATCAAGAAAGTTAGAGATAAGAAAACATGTTGCTTTTATTTTAATAGGTATGTATTTCCTTTTTATGGCTCTAAAAATCTTTGTTCCTGCCCTTGCTTAAAAACATTAAACTAAAATTTATTAAATATATTATTTTTAGTATTATTATCATGAATAAAAGATTAGCATGGTTCTTAATTATTTTTCTATCTGTTTTGCCAGCCATTTTTTTATTTGCTTTTGGCCCTGAAAAAGATTTTTCAAGCTACAGGAATATATTACATATGTTAGCTCAGGTTACAGGATTGATAGGGATGAATTTGTTTGCAATTACTTTCTTATTTTCAGCAAGAATTGGAATTTTAGAGGATGTTTTTGGAGGTCTTGACAAAGTATATAGAATACATCATATTTTAGGAAGAGCTTCTTTTCTGATTTTAGTACTTCATCCTTTTTTCCTGATGCTGAAATATGTTCCAGATAATATAGCTGTTATCAAATCTTTTTTCTTTTCTGGCTATTATGTTTCTATTAATTATGGAATAATTTCTTTGGTTGGTATTTTCATATTATTGTATCTGACTTTATTCACCAAGTTGAGATATCATATTTGGAAATTCACCCATGAATTTTTTGGATTGTTTTTTATTTTTGCTGTTTTACATATCTTTTTTGTTAAAGGCAGTGTGGCTCAGGATTATATCTTTAAAGGGTATTACGCATATGCAATATTTGTTTCTTTTATTGGCATTGCTGCTTTTGCTTACAGTCTTGTTATCAGGAGAAAAATAAAAAAGACAATATATCAAATTGAAGATATAAAAAAACCTACTAAAGACATATATGATATAGTTCTTGCCCCTTTAGAAAAACCACTGCAATATAATGCTGGCCAATTTATTTTTGTGAGCTTTTTCAACAAAAAAACAGGAAGAGAGCCTCATCCTTTTTCAATTGCATCAAAATCAAACAATGAAAAAATAAGGATTATAATAAAAAACCTGGGAGATTTTACAAGCAAACTTGGTAATTTAGAAAAAGGCGAAAAAGTAAAAGTTGAAGGTCCTTATGGGAGGTTTAATAAAGAATCAAAAAAAAATCAAATTTGGATAGCAGGGGGAATTGGCATAACTCCTTTTATTGGCATGGCTGAAGATATTTCTACTAAAAATAGAAATCATGTTTTTCTGTTTTATTCTGCAATGCAAAAAGAGGAATTTGTAAATGATGAAAGGTTTAAAGCAATTGAAAAGAAAAATAAGAAGTTTCATGTTTACACTAAAACAACTTCTAAAGAAGGATATCTTACTGCAAAGGAGATAATTCAAAAAAGCAAATCAAAAAATAATATAAATAATAATGAAGCATACATATGCGGACCAGATGCTTTCAAAGAAGCAATAAAAAAAGGGCTTATTAAAGAAGGAATAAAAAAAGAAAATATATTTTTTGAAGATTTTAAATTAAAATAAGCTTAATTTTATTAACCACCTTCTTTTTTTGAACAAAATGATAGTTAAGCTTTCAAAAACATACAAAAGCAGAGAAGGAAAACCTGTACTCAGAGAGATAGACACTGATATTTTTTCTATTAAATGTTATTCTTCCTGTATGTCTTGTCATCTATGTAAAGATGACTGCTGTAAAGAAGGCGCTATTGCTGATGTTGAAAATGTAAAAAAAATTTTGAAAAATGAAGAATTTTTAAAAGATAAAGTTGATATTAATCCTAAATATTTTTTCAAAGAAGTATTTAGAGATGAGGATTTTCCAAGCGGAAAAGGAACTTTCATACCAGAAAAAAATGGATCCTGTATTTTTATTAATAAAAAGGGAAGAGGGTGCAGACTTCATACGCTTCTTGTTTCACAACACAGAGATTATCATGAACTTAAGCCAATAATATGCTGTCTTTTCCCTGTTTCTTTTGAAAAGGGAGAGTTATGTCCTGCTCCTGAATTCAATAATAAAAATTTTATTTGTTTAGAAGGAGGATCTTCTCTTTATGATGCTTCAAGAAATGAATTAAAATATTATTTTGGAGAAGATTTTGTCAGAGAGCTTGATAAGATAAGAGATTCAACAATCAAAAGATAAAATGAAAATTCTATTAGTAAACCTTCCTGTGCATATTCCAACAGTAATGCCTTATTCTCTTGCTATGATGAAAGCTGTTCTTGTTTCTTCTCTTGATGAAGAGATTTTTGCTATTGATTTAAATTCTATATATCATTTTAATGAATTCCATGATTTTTATAAAAGAAAAGAAGAAGAAAATTATTTTTCATTATTAGATGAATTTGTCAATGAAACAAGACACGTATATGGAAAAATATCAAAATCTGTTGTGTTGGGAAAAATTCCAGAAGGTCATGATTTTCTTCTTAAAAAAATAATTGACAATAACCCTGATATAGTTGCCTTCAGCATAACTTACAACAGTCAAGTTTTTTTTGCTAAGGCCATTATAAAAGAACTATTAAAAAAAGAGATTAAAGTTGTATTAGGAGGGCCAGGAGATTATTCAAAAATAAAAGAGGGTGCTGTTGTTTTGCCTGATTATGAGAAATTAATTGAATATTGTATAAGTCAAGGTGCAAAATGTAGAAAAAAAAGGAGAGTAATAAAAAAAACAAAACTGGATTTTTCTTTTTTTGATAAAAAAGAATACTTCACAAAAGATATAATATATCCTTTAAGAACTGCTTTTTCATGCCCTTACAAAAGATGTGCCTTTTGCACACATCACCAAAATATTAATTATGATAGTATAAATCTTAATTTTGTAAAAGAGAGTATAATAAATAACAAGATGAAAAAGATTTGTTTTATTGATGATGATTTTCCTATTATTCATCTTGAAAAACTTGCTGATATGCTAATCCCTTTGAAAGTCCAATGGTGGTGCCAACTTAGGCCTGTAAAAGAGCTTTTTCCTCTACTGCCGAAATTAAAGCAGTCAGGATTAAGAAGTGTTGCGTGGGGAGTTGAATCAGGATCACAGAGAATTCTTGATTTGATACAAAAAGGAACAAATGTAGAGGATATCGAATCTATTCTTAAAAAATCTAAGGAGTTAGGAATTAAAAACCAATTATATATTATGTTCGGTTTTCCAAGAGAAACAGAAAGTGAGTTTATGAAAACAATAGAGTTCTTAAAAAAGAATAAAAAATCAATTGACCTTGTTTCTCCTAGCACTTTCGGTCTGCAAAAAGGAAGTAAAATATTCAATGAACCAGGAAAATATGGAATAAAGGATATAAAATTTATTGAAAGAACAATGCTCAGCGATAAGATTGAATATATTCCTGAAAACGGATTGACACAAATTCAGGCAGAAAACCTGAAAAAAAGATTTCTAGGAGAGCTTAATAAGATAAATAAAATACCTAGAGCAATTAATTCGTGTAAAGAACAGGTTCTTAATTTGGATCAATAGATTTATTATTTTATAAGAAGAAAGCCTTAAAATTCAAGAGATTATTAATTTAGTTGAAATTATACTATCAAACTGTGTTTCCGCATATCCACTGTTCTGGAGGAAAATCTTTCATCAAAATACAATATCCTTTAGTACATTCTTTCCATTTTTCCATTGTGTCAGGATTGCATGTTGAACATATATCCCAATTCTCTATTGTGCATCCGTTTTTTTCAAATATCTCTTCTAAAAGAACATCAACTTTTCCTATCTTAACATTATCAGGGTCTATCAATTCATAATACCTAAAATCGTAAAGCCTTGTTCCTGAAAACCATTCTGCAGTAAATTCTCTTATTTGATCACTTCCCCAAGGACAGTTTTGATAACTACTTGGGGCATTGTTATGCTGTTGAATTGCATGTGTAAACTCATGAAAAGCTAATCTTGTTAACTCTTCATCTGAAAAAGGAGTTAATCTTTCATGAAAGCAGTGTACTGCATAAATACCACAATCTGAAGGAAATGCTCCTGTTTTGCAGTATGTTCCTGGAACTGTAATATAACTTAAGCATTTATATGGCTTATTCTCAGTAAAAAAATCAGGGCCAATCTCAAAATCACATTTCTCTTCAATATAACCTTTTGCTTGAGAAAATATATATTGTAATCTCCCAAACCCACTTGAGCCTTCTGCAGGAGTGAATATGGGAAGATCATTACTAGCCATTTCAGAAGAAATGTCTTGGGGTATTTCTTGTTCTCCCTGAACTTCTGGAGTAGTATCTTCACCTGTTATCCCAATTGAAGTTGTAAAGCCCATTGAAAGACACCATGAAGTAGGATCATCCTCACATTCTTCTGGGGTTATGATACCCCATTGTCCTGATGATTTTTCAAGCCAAGTAAGATATACTAAATTAGACACAACATTTGCAGTTATAAGGTTTGAATTTCCATTAAGAATATCTTTATTTATTCTAATTTCTATTGGCTTGCTCAAAAGATAACCTGTAGGAGAGATTTCATAAACAAGATTTCCTATTAAGTTAGGATTATTAAATTCTGTTTTATCTTTTAGTTTTATGCTCAAATAATCAACTGGATCATTGGTTGGACCTTCTAATTCAGTTCCTTCTTTAAACGTCAAAATAAAGTTATTATCTGGAGAAGAGAGTATTTTATCTCCATTAGTATTATCTAAATTAAGATAATTTGATCTTGCAAATTCTTTTGAATACATATTTAGTTGAAAAACAGAACTAGAAGAAGAAATCTGTAAAGGAAAATCAACATTTACAATTAGTTTCTCTTCATTAATATCCAAAATTGCATTAATCTCTCCTTTAATTGAAACAGAATATTTTTCATTTAAATCGTTAAGCAGAGGAAACATGCATAACTCAACATCATCTACTATAAAATTAACATAATCTTCTTTTGTGCTTTCTCTTATCCCATAAATAACATTTGCCTTTTTTATGCTTTCTTCTATGCAAGAATCAAAATAATTTTGAATTCCTGCAACATCTGTCTGGAAAGATGTCGAAGCTAGCCTTTCTTTAATAACAGATTCATTTGTTTTCTGGA
>CAYMPC010000020.1:6509-10653 GCA_964392465.1 uncultured Methanosarcinales archaeon
ATAAGTTAGGACTAAGAAAATTCCTAATATAACGACTATGCCAACAATAACATAAAAAGAGACTTGGGTTTTGTTTTGAAAAAATGAATTCATTACAATAATTAATATGTTTATACTATTTTAATTTATCTGATTAATAGTATTATAGTATTTAAATAAAAGTAGAGAAGCCACAATACATATATTAAAGTAAAACGCCGCGGGAGAGATTTGAACTCTCGTATCCTTACGGACAGCGGATATTTGTAGGCTATTTGTGGTAATCTTAAAGACAAAAGTCCTTAGCAATCCACCGCAATAGCCGGGCTATGCGACCGCGGCATATTTGTTTTAGAAATAAATTTTGTTTTTATACTTTTCTCAATAATTCAATAATATCTTAATTTAGAATTTTTACCCATTCCTATCTACTGCCAAATTATGAGCCATTATATAATTATCTGCCAATAATCCCCAGTCTGCTGTATCTGCCAGCCTTTTTGCTCTCATTTTATTCTCTATCCTGTCTTGTTTTGAAGACAACGAAAAGTCAATCATTATCTTAGCAAGAGAAGAAACTATCTCATCTTCTGATTTATTTAATCTTTCTAAAACATATATCCCTGGATTTTTGCTGTTATCTTGTATTTTTTGTATATATCTTCCAAATCCAGAAAGATCTGTTGTAACAGAGGCTATCCCTAATGCTCCTGTTTCCATTGGAGTATAGCCCCAAGGCTCATAATATGAAGGAAATATGCCTAAGTGACTTGCTGTTATAGCTTCATAATAACTCAAATCCAATAATTGGTCTGCACCAGTAAGATAAATAGGATATAGTATAACTTTTACTCTGTCTTCTGGTTCATTAGTGAGTTTGTTCTGCCTTAAAGCAACCATTATTTCATCATTATCCTCATTATAGAGATTATGTGTTGACAATGGCGGTTTGCCTGCCTTAAAAAATCTTGCAAGTTTTCTCTCTACCTCAAGAAGAACAGATTTACCAAGCAAAGCTTCTTCATTCATATTCTTTTTAGCTACAATTGAATAGATTATTCTATCTCTTATATCATCCATAATATCCTGGACAGATTCTTTTATGTCATCATAATACATCTCATTTTCCAAAATCTCTTTTTTAATATCTTTAACTCCCGATGGAACCCAAATAAAGGCAACAATTGTTTTTTCTGGCTTGTTCTTTTTAAGCTCTTCATTAAGCTTTCCTAGTGCTTTTATATAAACATCTATACCTTTGTCGTGAAATTCATATCTGCCTGCTAAGAAAAAAAACAAAGTATCATCTAAATCAAAATGATAAAAAGGAAAGAAATAAGATATCAAAAATTTCCTTATTTTTGATTTAAGCAGCTTATGTTTGATTGATGCTTCATCAAAAGTAGGAAATACTTGTACATCAAGTCCATTTGGCAAAAGGATATCTGGTTTTTTTCCTAAAAAGTGAGTTGCTTCTATCCCAGTTATTTCTGAAACTGTGGTGAAGGCATCTGCATTTGCTGCGCATGCCTTTTCTGTAAGATGTTTTGTCTGTATGCCAAATTCATATGCCTTTTCATCTGGATTTAATTTATCCATCTCTTCATACAAATTAACATGATTTCCTGCTAAGGTCCTCCCTAAGATAGTAGCATGAGTAGTAAAGATTGTCCCAACTTTGAGTTTTTTTGATTTTAGATATAACAAGGCTCCTCCTGCAAGCCATTCATGGCATTGGACAGCAATCTTTTTATTTTGAAGAACACTTTTTATCTCTTCAATTAAATAGCCGCAGCAAGTAGACCATAACAAAGGCTCATCGTAATCATGAAATTGTGTTCCCAAAGAATCTATTTTGTAAAGAAGCCAATTCTGGGTTTTTATGTCATTTAATTTGTATTGAAAAGAGCTATAGTCAACCAAGATTGTGTTTGGTTTTCCCTCTATTGTCCAAATGCCATAATGACATTTAATCCCTATTTTATGCAGTTTCTCAAATATATTTTTAAGAAAATCTGGAGGCAGTATTTCTTTGAAATCATCATGTTTTATTTTTCCTGGAAAATAAGGGCCAATTATATAATAATTTGAATTGTAGAATTTTTGCATGGGAAGTACTTTTGAGGTTATTACTGTGTAAATCCCTCCCACTTTATTACATACTTCCCAGGAAAGTTCAAAAAAATAATCTGCTTTTTTTTCCATTTATTCTCCTTAACCTAACATTGAATAAATACTTTCGCCAACACAAACCCAATCAATATTCCTACTGCCAACCCATACATAAACTCTTTTGCCATATCCCATTTAAAGTGTTTCCATAAAAATTCTTTTATTTCTTTTTCATCTTGGGATACTTTTTCCAGCAATATAGAAGTATCATCTTTTTTGCTTTCCAACACTTCTTTTTTTTCTACATGGTCTGTTTTAAGTGAAATAGGAGGAAGCTCTTTTTTCTCTTTTTGCTTTTCCTCTTTTTTAACTTCTTGTTTAACTTCTTGCTTTTCTTCTTGCTTTTCTTTTTTAGGCTCTGCAACTTTTTCATTTCCTCTCTTTATCATTTCAATGTTTCTTTCGAGAACTGCTGTTGCTTCTTTCCTTGAGATAATGGGCCTAAGCTCATCTGCAAGCTTTTTGTTAGCAATTACATGCTCAATCCAATCAGAGAAATAGTTGTGATCTTTTCCAACATAAAGACCATACGTCTCATCTGGTATGGATCTGAATTCAAATAATAACCCATGCAGATTTTTTATGCTTTTAGTTCCAATAAAAAATTCTTTCCCACTAGGGACATCCTCTAAATATGTATTCATTTAACCCACCTCTTTTTTAATTTGTTTTATAATTTGACTTATAAATACTTTATAACTAAATGTTTAAGTATCTTAATTTCCATCTCATTAATATTTTTTATTATTTTTATCTCCTCAGCAAGTTCATCTTCTTTAAGTATCTCTTTAATCCAATTGGAAAAATCATTCCTCTGATCATTGACATGGTGATTAAATACCCATTCATTCATTGTCTCAAGGGAAGTTGCAAGCTCTTTAAGATTTTTTAGAGGAACACCAGTTACCAATATAAAATAGTGTTCTGGTTTTGCCTGTATTATCTTTGATTTGTTCGTCTCGTTTTTTCTAACTTTCTTTTTTTTTTTTTTAGTTTGCTCGTTCATAATAATTGCCACCTCTTTAAATGTTAACTAAAAGACTGGGTGTTTCTGTAATATTGATTTTTTCATTCTGCATTTTTTGATTTGAATTTTTATTTTTTAGCAGCCTAAAAGCAATATCATTTAAAATATTCATAAATGACATATATGAATCATAAGGAGTGTCATATGGGTTAAAGTATTTGTGCACATCGCCATCTGAAAACCATTTTGTGCACATATAATAAAAATGATCGCTTGTTGTTAATTTTCTCCAGTCTTCAAGAAGTTTTTTATGATTTTGCTTTTTGATTTCTTTTTCAAGAGCATACAACTCAAAGATTGAAGAATTCTGCATTTTATTTCCAAGCCAAGCGCTTAAATCTCTTTCTAAATCTGCCCAGGAGACTGGAGTGTGTATGTCAAGCTCTGCAATAGGCTCAATTTCTGCTATCTCTTTTGGATGTTTAAAAGAAATTCCTCTTTTGAATGTTTCTTTAGGAAGTTGTTTCATAAAATTGAAAATGCCTGTGTCCTCCCATTGATGCTCTCCAAAGGTTTCATAATCCATAAAAAGATTTATTGTTTCACCCTCAACACTTTCCAACCAGGATGCAAATTTTTCAGCTGTGAGAGGCCATTCACTCCATCCTCTATTTGAAAATCTAAACGCAATATCGTCGCTTAATTTATAATTTTTCAAAAGCAATCTCATTTTATCTGTTGTTTTTGCCCTATATACAAAATTTGGAGATCTCCATCCTAGAACATGATCAGCTCCCTCTGCCAAAATCCCTTTATATCCTTGGCTTTCAATAAAATTTGCAAGTTCATTATTAAAAATGAGTTCTGTGTTTCTAAATATAACTGGTTCCTGATTAAACAAAGTTTTTATTTTCTGCCTATGTTTTTCAACTTGCTCTTTAAATTCATCTTTTGAATAAAAAAAAGACAAGCTGTGATAATAAGTTTCTGATAATCTTCTTTCATATGGTCAGAAAACTTCCTTG
Source organism: uncultured Methanosarcinales archaeon (assembly GCA_964392465.1). Classification (GTDB taxonomy): domain Archaea; phylum Nanobdellota; class Nanobdellia; order Woesearchaeales; family GW2011-AR15; genus JAAXVZ01. The sequence goes on from CAYMPC010000020.1 coordinate 10,653, forward strand.
C
>CAYMPC010000020.1:10663-18053 GCA_964392465.1 uncultured Methanosarcinales archaeon
TAGCAGTTAAAGTCGTAGCTACCCAAATTGACGGATAATAAGTTTCTGATAAAAATTCAACAGCTCCTGTATTTGCCAATTCTTTAAAGCTTTCAATAACAGAAGGCACATATCTTTCAAATTGTTCCAATGCAGTTCCTGTTATAGAGTAAGCAACTTTGAATTTGCCTTTTGTCTCATGAATTAATTGTAAAATTAAATTATTTGTAGGTAAATAGCACTTTTTAGCAACTTTTTCCATTATTTTCTTGTTTAATACTTCATCAAAATAATCATGATTTTTCCCAATATCAAAAACTTTATATTTTTTAAGCCTGAATGGCTGGTGCACTTGGAAATAAAAACATATGTTTTTCATTTTTCTCATTTAATTTTTTTCAATTAGTAGTTATTCAAATTTGAATAGATATTAACACATTTATCAGCTGCATTGTCCCAAGTTATTTTCTCAACTTCCTTGTATCCGTTTTCAGCAAGGGTTTTCTTAAGTGTATTATAACTTAAGACACCTACTATTTTGTTAGTCATCTCCTCTGTGTCCCAAAAGTCAACTTTCAAAGCATTTGTTAATACTTCTGAAACACCTGATTGCTTTGATATAATTACAGGAGTATTATTCTTTATAGATTCTAAAGGGGTTATTCCAAATGGCTCTGAAACAGACGGCATGACATAAAGATCTGCTAACTGATATGCTTTGTCAATATCTTCTCCTGTCAAATGACCAGTGAAAAGTATATTCTTTCCCATTCCTAGTTCAGCTGCCCTATTCACCATTTTTTTATACATATCTCCTGAGCCTGCAATTACAAACTTAACATTTGGCATAACCTTCAATACTTTGTTTGCTGCCTCTATAAAATAATCTGGACCTTTCTGCAATGTCAACCTTCCCAAAAACAAGACAATCTTATCCTCACTATCTATTTTTGATATTTTCCTCTTCTTTGGTGTGTTTTCAATCCCATTATGGACAACTTCTACTTTTGAGGCAGGAATATCATAATGCTTAACAATCATCTCTTTTGTGTAATTGCTTACTGCTATTATCTTGTCAGCAGCATGCATTCCTTCTCTTTCAAAATCATATACTGCTTGATTAGGATGGCCCCCTGTCCTATCGAAATCTGTTGCATGAACATGCACAACCAAAGGCTTTCCTGAAATCTCTTTTGCTTTTTTGCCTGCTTTGAAAGTCATCCAGTCATGACAATGGATTATATCAAAATTTTCAAACTGTGCAATCACAGATGCTTTTTCAGCAAACTTATTGACTTCCTCAAAAAGGTTTTTACCATAAAGCTCACTAGCTGCACTATCTCCTTGTACAAGTTTAGAAAGAGACAAGTTATACTCTTTTTCTGTAAAGTAGGGCTGTAAAAGAGAATCTACATATTTTAGCTTTAGTTTTGCATTATCAATATAAAGGTCATTTGCTTCAATCATATTTAAATGATCATGGTAGGATGCTCCTTTTGGAAGCACAAAAATAATAGTAATTCCTTTTTTGCTAAGGCTTTTGGTAAGGCCATAACAAGCAGTGCCAAGTCCTCCTAAGTTATTAGGTGGGAATTCCCAACCAAACATAAGAACTTTCATTTATTCCCCCACCTAATTTGAGCGCAAATTTCTTTATCAAAAACCCCTTTCATTTTAGTAAAAACCCTACCTCTTTTTAGCAAATTTGCTACTTACATGTAAGATTATGAGTTAAATAATAATTTTAGTAGTATATATACTTTTCTAAAAGAGCATAATTTAGTAGTTTTTTTATGGGTATTTAATAGGTTTTCACTAATAATTTTAATACTAATTAAATAATCATTTAAGTTATATAATAATATAACTAAATAAATAATAGAAATATTTAAATATTAGCTGATATTGAGATTATATTAATGGATTTAGAAAGTGTATTCACTGATTCAAAATGGAATATTCTAGCAGAGCTTTCACATGGATCTTTATCTCCTACAGAATTAGCTAATAAAACAGGAACTTCTGTTGCAAATATAAGTACTCAAATTAGATTACTTGAAGCATTGGATTTTATTGAAAAAGAAAAATTAAATAATGTAGGAAAAGGAGAGCCAAGAAAGCTTTTTTCTTTAAAAAAGGAATTTTGTTATTTAATACTGGGAACAAAGTTCGCTGTAGGAAAAAAAATGATTAGATTAGATGATGAAAACATGCCTTTTTTTACTTCTTTAATGATTAATGATCCTATGGTTTCATATATAATAATGAAGCTATTTTTAGACCATGAAAATATAATAAAAGAATCATTAGCAATTGGTTATGTGTCTTGTAAAAATGAGGAGGTTGAAATTCTATTAATTAGTCAAACTCCTTCTTCTTTTTATCATTTAAATGAAAAACACATTATTAGGAATAATAGAACTTTTAAAATAAAAGCTCATGTTCATACAAAGGAGGCACTACAAAGCGGCATCAATAATAAAGAAGAATATTTTATTTCTTTAATTAAAAAAGTATATATTCTTCTTGATAAGGAAAATATCTTAGCAAAATTGAAAAAAGGTGGAAAATGAACAAGCTAATTGGAATAATAAACTCACTTGATTACAAGGAGCTTAAAGCCATCCAGAAGGATGTGTCAGAAGGGAATATGGGCAAACTCATAAAAGAAAGGATGGATGAAATAGAAAAATCAATGGGTTATGAGGAAAGAGTCTGTCCAACTTGTGGAAGTAAAATAAGCGAGGAAACTGCTAAATATATTTTAGTTTTCGGCTCTTCTGATTTCAGGAAAAGAGCTATGTTTGATGAAATGGATTGTTTAACTTTTTTTATTGAAAGACTAAAATCACAAAACAAAGGAGTTCTACATTAGTGGTAATAAAAAAGTAAAGTAATAATAAAATGGGCCTGACCGGATTACCACCAAGCCTTATCAGCCTTGGGGGGGATAAGCACCCTAAAGGGTGCGTTTTTGCGGAGCAAAAACATTTTTGCTCAAGCTTTTGTAAAAGCTTGAAAGAAATGGGCCTGACCGGATTTGAACCGGCGACCAACAGCTCGCTTAGGCTGTCTGTTTTTGTATGAAACAGAGTCATATAAGACTGCCGCTCCACCAGGCTAAGCTACAGGCCCAATACAGGACAAGAAAATAAGTTTGTTTTAAATACTTTTTGTGTAAAATGTAAAAGTGAAAAAACATAAAACTATAAAAAAATCATTTAGAATTATCTGCTTTTGTCTTTACCTTTGTACTTCCAGGAGGCATATAGTTCCTTTTTTTGACTTCCTGTGTCAATTTTCTTATAAGAATTTTTGGGTCTGCATCTTTTATAATTATTGCGCTTGTCTGCTTTTTACATATTTCTATTAATTCATCAAAAAATTCAGATATCCCTCCTGTTTTTTCCAGTATACCTATTATTTTTCCATCTTCATAAGCAATTGTGAATTCATTTAATGTGCCCAAAGAGCCTCTGATAAAAACAACAGCATCTGAAGTTCTTATATTAAATATATTTCTAAAATTAAATCCGACTCCTGTGAACACAATAGAATCATAATGTAGATGAGGAAGCCTATATCCTTCAACATGCTCTTTCAAATCTTTTGCAGGACTTATTCCTAAAACAAACCCCTCTTCTTCTTTTGCTCCTTTTGCTGACTCATCTGGCATGCCTGTTGTTGCTCCGTTTATAAGAATACAATTATGCCTGGCAATTTCTCTTCCGATTTCTCTTGCCTTTTCTATAAGTATCTTATCTTTTGGTATTTCTGAAGAACCCATAACTCCTATTTTTATTTTCATATTGCTCTCCTCCTATCTAAATGACAATAAATCCTCTGTTTTATGCACTTCAATCATGTTTGTTACCCCTGGTTTTGTAACTAATATCCCAGCACAAAACAAAACTAGATCATGCTTCTCAATTAATCCTTGCTTATAAAACTCTTTTGTAACTTTTAATATTCGCTTTCTGGTTTGCATTTCAGGGAAAACAAAAGATCTTATTCCATAATATAAATCAAGTCTCTTTCTTAGGGAATTATCTGAAGTTATTGCATAAATTTCTTTACTCAATCTATATCTTGAGATTATTCTTGCTGTGTATCCTGTTTTTGTAAAAGTAATTATTTTGGATATAGGAAGTATATGCTGCATTTCATAAATAGACTTAGAAATTGCTTCTGATATATCAGATGAACGTTCTGTTATTACAAAATTATTTTTTCTAGTATTTTCAACCTCTTTTGCTATTTTTGTCATTTCTTTTACTGCTAGTACAGGATATTTACCTATTGAAGTTTCAGCAGAAAGCATTACTGCATCTGTTCCATCCAAAATAGCATTTGCAACATCGCTTGTTTCTGCTCTTGTCGGAATTGGGTTTTCAACCATAGAATGCAGCATCTGTGTAGCTGTTATCACTAATTTCCCTTCCTGATTGCATTTTTTTATAATTTCTTTTTGAATCAAAGGTATTTTTTCAGAACTCAATTCAACTCCTAAATCTCCTCTTGCCACCATTATTCCTTCACTTGCAGCAAGAATCTCATCAAAATTTTTCACTGCTTCAAAAGTTTCAATTTTTGCAATGATGTCTGTTTTTTTATTTCTCAAAAAGCGTTTCACATAGTATATATCTTTTCTATTCCTTGTATAAGATAATGCCAAATAATCTATTTCATATTTTTTAAGAGTTCTTATCACCTTTTTATCTGTTTCTGAAAGTATAGGTGCATCATGCTCTATGCCAGGTATATTTACTCTTACTTTATTTTCTATTTTAACATCCATATTTGCTTTCATTTCAACAGAGTATTTAGTTAATGAGACAATCTCCATTTCATAAATCCCTTCATTAATCAAAACTTTCTGGCCTTTTTTAGCATTAAACTTGTGGTTGAAATAAATTGAAGAAGGAGAAAAATCTATTTTTATTTTATCTCCTTTTTTGATTTCTCTTGTTCTTTCAGATATAATTCTAATCTCAGGACCTTTTACATCAAGTAAAATAGGTATGTCTTTTATGGATTTAGCATTTTTAATAATAGTTTCATATTGGTTTATATCTCCATGTGCCGTATTTATCCTGATACAATCAAGACCTGACTCTATCATTTGTTTCAATGTTTTTTTATCACTGCAAGAGGGTCCAATTGTCGCGACAATCTTTGTTTTTTTCATATGATATTTTCTTTAATATTGGGGTTTATAAAAGTTATGATATCAATTTACACTTTTAACTTTATAATTTACGTAATTTACGCAACCTTTAAATATAACACTTGCATTAATAGGAATATGTTTATTGATTATATTGATGAGATAAAAGAAAGGATTCTTTTCATTTTAAATACGACTACGCCTACGGCCTGCTAGGCCTTCATTGTTCTTTATATAAAATTAATATAAATATTTTTATATCTATTATCAAATTAAAATTATAAGATTAAACAAAGGTGGAAAAAAATGTCAAAAATCAATATTGAATTCCCGGATGGCTCAAAAAAAGAATTTCAAAAAGGTGTTAATGGAAATGAGATTGCTAAATCAATAGGGGAGAGATTAGCAAATGCAGCTTTAGCAATTGAAGTAAATGAAAAGATCCAAGACTTATCTGAGATGATATTCGAGGATGCTAAGATAAGAATACTAACTTCTAAAGACTTAGAAGGAAAAAAAGCAATGTGGCACACATCTGAACATATATTAACCCAGGCAATTTTAAATCTTTATCCTGATGTGCACATGGCAATGGGCCCTGCTACTGATGAAGGGTTTTATTTTGATTTTGAATCAGACAGAGCTTTCTCTTCTGAAGATTTTGAAAAAATAGAAAAAGAAATGGAGAGAGTAGTAAAAAAAGATTTAGGGATTATAAGAAAAGAACTAAGTGTAAAAGAAGCAAGAAAGTTGTTTGAAGGAAATAAATACAAACAGGAATGGCTGGATGAAATTGAAGGAAAGGGAGAAAAAGTGAGCGTATATTGGACAGGAGATGAATTTGTAGATTTATGTTCAGGACCACATGTTCCTTCGACAAGCAAAGCAGGCCATATAAAATTATTATCTGTTGCAAGCGCTTATTGGAGAGGAAATTCTAAAAACAAGCAATTACAAAGAATTTATGGAGTTGCATTCCAGGATAAAAAAGAATTACAAAAATATTTAGAGCTTTTGGAAGAAGCAAAAAAAAGAGACCATAGAAAGCTTGGAAAAGAATTAGACTTATTTGAGATTGACGAGGATATTGGCCCTGGTTTGGTTTTATGGCTTCCTAACGGTAATATAATCAAAGAAGAACTTGAAAACTGGGCTAAGGAGATAGAAGAAAAATGGGGATATAAAAGGGTTACAACACCTATTATAACAAAAGAAGGATTATTTCATACCTCTGAACATTTGCCTCATTATAAAGACTCTATGTTCAATCCAATGGATATAGATGGTGAAAAATATTATATTAAACCAATGAATTGTCCTTTTCATCATAAGATCTTTTCAGCAAGGCCAAGATCATACAGAGAATTGCCATTAAGATTGGCTGAATATGGCTGGTGTCATAGATATGAGCAATCAGGAGCAATTACAGGATTGATGAGAGTTAGGGGGATGCAGATGAATGATGCTCACATTTATTGTACAAAAGAACAGGCTGTTGAAGAATTTATTCAGGTAATTAGGATGCATGAATATTATTATAACAAGCTTGGGATTGTTGACTACGAAATGGAGTTGGCTCTAAGAGATCCAAAAAGCAATAAATATCATGGTCATGAAGATATGTGGATTGAAGCAGAAAAGTTAATGATGGAAGCAATGAAAAAATCAGGAGTAAAATACAAAGTTTCCCAAGGAGGAGCTGCTTTTTATGGCCCAAAGATTGATTTTCAGATAAAATCTGTTATAGGGAGAGAATTTACTGCATCAACAAACCAGATTGATTTATTCATGGCTCCAAAGTTTGGGTTAAAATATGCAGGAGAAGATGGAAAAGATCATATTCCTGTAATTATTCACAGGGCTCCATTAGGAACACATGAGAGATTTGTTGGATTTTTGATAGAACATTTTGCAGGAAAGTTTCCATTATGGCTTTCTCCTGTGCAAGTAAGAATATTAACAGTCTCACAAAAATTTGGGGAAGATGCTGAAAAAATAAAAGAAAAGTTTATTGAGGCAGGAATAAGAGTTGAAATAGATAATAGAGCAGAATCAATTCCTAAAAAAGTGAGAGAGGCACAGCTGGAAAAAGTTCCTTTAATCCTAACTATAGGAGAGAAAGAAGTTGAAAGCAAAACAGTAGCAGTAAGAACATTAGATGGGCAAGTTAAATTTGGTGTTAAAATAAATGAACTTGTTGAGAAAGTAAAAAAGAACATAAAAGAAAAAGAGTTGAAATTTATT
>CAYMPC010000021.1:0-17835 GCA_964392465.1 uncultured Methanosarcinales archaeon
ACCGGGCCGATCAATGCCGCAACGCCGCTGGGCAAATTGAGCAGACCGGTCCATTGATAAACGATCTCTTCCAAAGAATAAAAAGAACATACTTGATTGAAGATGTTGTAATCTAAAATAAGATAAATTTAATAAGTAAAATTTTCTTTTTATATTATATGAAAGCCAAACCAGGAGATAAAATAAAAGTTTTTACAAAAAAAAAAACATTTGAAGGTATATTGGTGCCTACACCGCAGCTTACTCAGGACAATAGCCTTATATTAAAGCTTGAGAACGGATACAATATAGGAATAAATAATAAAGAGATTCTAAAAATAACAATTTTAGAGGAATATAAACCCTTAAAAAATAAAAAAGCTGTGTCTTTTTTTGACAAAAATTTGCCTGTTGTTTCTGTTTTATCTACAGGAGGAACTATTTCTTCAAAAGTTGATTATAGGACAGGAGGAGTATATGCTGATTATACTGCAGAGGATTTTTTGAATATGATGCCTGAATTGAAAAAAATTACTAATATTAGAGCCAAAAAGGTCATGTCTTTGATGTCAGAAGACATGCTTCCGAAGAACTGGATTGAGATGGCAGAAGTCATTGAAGCAGAAATAAAAAAAGGAACAGATGGAATTGTGATAACTCATGGAACAGACACAATGCATTTTACTGCTGCTGCTTTATCATTTTTCTTTGAAGAGATAAATATTCCTATTATAATAACTGGCTCACAAAGATCTATTGATAGGGGGAGCAGTGATGCTTTCTTAAATCTTCTATGCTCAATAAAAGCAGCTGCTGAATTTGATGGGGGGGAAGTTGTTACTTGCATGCATGGAAGTAGCAATGATGATTATTGTATTTTAATAAGAGGCACAAAGGTAAGAAAAATGCATACTTCAAGGAGAGATGCTTTCCGCCCAATAAATGACACTCCTATAGCTAAGATTTATCCAGAAAGAGATATTGAAATCTTGAACACAAATTATAAAAAAGCAGATAGAAAAAAAAGAGAAGACTATAAATTAAATGCAAGATTTAATGAAGATATTGCTTTGTTTCATGTTTATCCTGGCTTGGATCCTGAGATAGTTGATTTTTATATTAAGAAAAAAGTAAAAGGGATTGTGATTGCGGCAACTGCGCTTGGACATGTAAACACTTGGACTGAAAAATCTCTTCTTCCAAAATTAAAAAAATGTTATGAGTTAAAAATCCCTGTTTTTATCACTTCACAGACAATTTATGGTGCAGTAAATCCTTTTGTTTATACTAATCTTAGGAAAGTATCAATAGAAGGACAAGGGATTTATCTAAAAGATATGCTTCCTGAAACTGCTTATATTAAACTAGGCTGGATACTAGCTCAGGAAAAAAAATATGAAAAAATAAAAGAAAAGATGCTCTTAAATTACAAAGGAGAATTTAATGACAGATTGACAGAAGAGATGTTTTTTAATTGAATAAAAAAACAATCAATTAATCCAGTATTGTTCATCTATATTTGCTATGGAATATACTGGTTCATTACATGATGCCTGATGCCCGCCAGTACTTGGTTTATTTATTACTTCTACAAACTCATCTGTAAGCAATCCATAAACTTCTTCAAGTTTTGCTGGATTAACTGCATATTGTCTTGGGATAATACCATTTGAAGCAGGATATCCAAATCTTATTTCAAAGTGAAGATGTGCTCCTTTTGCAGCGCCGCTTGCTCCTGCATCAGCAAAATAAACATCGTTTCCTAAATAATCTCCAGGACACATTTTTGGATAAGCTGGATCTACGCTATATCCTCCTGCACCATCGCCATCAAATCTAATCAAAAAATTATCTGGTGCTTGAAGATGAAAATAAAATATCTGTATTTTTTTCCCACCAATTGTTTGTTTGCATTCTAGAACAACTGTATTTCCATAATGATATGCACTAGTATCATCTACAAATATTCCTTGCTTACCAGTATAACTAACTGGCTCGGATACATCCAATTTATACTGTGGAGGCAGTCCTACTTGATATCTTTTGTACACACCTCCATTTAAAAATTCATATCTGTCAGGAGCAGTATTTATCATGTGGTCACATTTATCTCCTACATAATATTCATAATTCCAAATATCAAATAACGTTGCATCACATGCGGTTTTAACCTTTCCTGTGCTCATATCAGTACCAAGATGAACATAATTGTTCTTCTCAGTATAACCATCATCATCATAACAATAAGTTATATAAGGTGTAAAACTAAAGGGTACATCAATAATATCTTCATAAAGTGCGCCTTCTGTAAACACATACCTATACTCTCCTTGACCATTGAATTGCACATACATTTGATTATTATATATACTTCTGTAAACTTCAACATTACCGTTGTTTTGTAGTTCAGATAGTCTAAGATTATTATTTGGGATAGGAAGGTTTTCTATTAAATACATATGCGAATCTCCCTCACTTAGACAACCTGAAAGTTCAAGTCCATTGCTATAAGGAAGCACTTCAAAGAAATCATCAAATCCGAACATATACTTAGTATTGGTTTTAGGTTCGCCACATATAGTTGGTGTTTCCTCACCTGTCCTTGTTACTATCCTTGTTGCTGTTGTTGTAATATCAGATTCAATATCTTCTTCAAGAAGATATGCCCTTGATGAACCAGTTTCAAAATCAGCAAAAAGAGGAGATGTCATTGCATATTCGCCTAAAGCATATACACTAAAATGATTTACCAATGCCCTAACAATGTTTCTCTCTGTATCCACCAATGAAGGCATTACTTTCCAATAACCGGTTTTTTCATCTAAATTCATTATTTTTAGGTTAAGTTCATTTTCTTCATCAATCCAGTTTTCGTCATAACCTATTTCTAGTATAAACATGTCTTCAGCTTTCATCCCACTTGGTGTAAAATCGTATAAAAAATTTCCAAAAACCAAAACATTATTGTCTGAATCATATGTCTCTACAGCAATCTTACTTAACCTATTTCCTTCTGAATCTTGTAATTCATTTCCTTCTCCTAAATAGATTATTGCTTTGCCATCGCTTGAAGTGACTTTTGTATCAGTAGAAACCTTTCCAAAACTATCAATAGAGACTGTTTCAGAGTTAAGAAGAGAAAAAGCATAAGTATAGGTAATAATGTCTTTTTGCATATTTTCAGAATTCAACTTTGTAGGCAAGTAAACCTCTACGTAAATTAGTTTTTCACTTTTTATTAAATGAGCAGAAGCTAGTTCTTCATTCATTAAAATTTCCAACTCAGGAATTTCTGCTTTGTTAAGACAATTTATAAATTCTCCTGGAAGCCGCTCTTCAGTTTCTTCAAATGAAAAACCATATTCCACAAATAAACTCTTAAAAGATTCTTCCATACAAGAATTCGCATATATATCAAATAGGTTAATCGAATTAGAACTGAAAGATGTGCTTTCCCTAAATGGTGCTTTTGACTTTTCTGTTGACAAAAAGAGTATAAGAGAGATAAGTATTACTATAGCTAACCCTATAATTGAAAAGATTGAGACTTGTGATTTTTTGAACATTTATTTATTAAGATGTAATTGTAATTAATAATCTTTTCCAATTTAATAAGATCAAAAAATTAAGGAGTCTTTCTCAACATTGTCCTTGGGAAAGGTATTGCATCTTTTATATTGTCTAAGCCGCAAATCCAGGATACAACTCTTTCAACTCCTAACCCATATCCTGAATGAGGAACACTTCCATATCTCCTTAAATCCAAATACCAGTCATAATGTTCTGGTTTTTCTCCCTGTAATTTCAAGTACTTTTCCAACTCTTCGATATTTGTATCTCTCTGGCTTCCTCCTATAATTTCTCCATAACCTTCAGGAGCTAGCATATCGAAACATAATGCAACATCTCCTGGTGTGTCATTTGGCTTGGGCAATCTCCTTTGTTTATAGAAGGCCATAATCTCTTTTGGATAATCTATGACAACAACAGGTGTATCAAAGTGTTTCATTACTTCTTCTTCTTCAACTGTCCTTAAATCCTTTCCCCATTCTGTCTCTATATTGCATTTCTCTTTTAAGATTTTGAGAACTTCAGTATAGGTTATTGTGGGATATGGCTTTTCAGCATATATCTCTAATTTTTTTATGTCTCTTCCAAGTATCTCAAGTTCCTTTCTATTATTTTCAAGAACCTTTTTTATTATAAATCTAACTTCATCTTTACCTACTTCTGAACATTCTTCAAGATTCATCCATGCTCCTTCCATCTCTGCCATCCAGAACTCTGCAAGATGCCTTGATGTCTTTGATTTTTCACTTCTGAAAGTTGGACCCATGTTATAGATTTTACCTAATGAAAAAATTGCTGCTTCTGCATATAGTTGCCATGATTGGCTCAAATATACTTTATCATTAAAGTATTTTACTTCAAATAATGTTGATCCGCCTTCACAAGCATTAGGTTGAAATACTGGCGCGTCAAATTCATAATATCCTCTTCCTCTGAAAAATTCATGAATAGCTCCAACAACAGTATGTCTTATTTTCAATACTGCATTTAATTTCCTGCTCCTTATCCATAAATGCCTTTTATCAAGCAAAAATTCAGGAGAGAAATCTTTTGTTATTGGAAATGGCTCTGCTATCTGTACTACTTCCATTTCAGAAATTAAAAGTTCATATCCACCAGGAGCTCTTGGCTCTTTTTTTAATTCTCCTGTAAACATAATAGAAGACTCTATTGTTAATTTACTTGCTTCTTCAAAGAGCTTTTCATTTACCCTTTCTTTATTGATGACACATTGTATTATATCTGACTCATCCCTTAATACAATGAAGACAAATGCATTTGATTTTCTTTCCCTGTAAACCCACCCTCTAATATTGACTTTTCCTTCGCCTTGTTTCAAGGCATCTGCTATTTTGATATAGTTTTTTTCCATTTCTAAAAGCAAAAGAAAAACAATATAAAAAGATTACTCTGTATTTTATCAATGTAACAAAAAAGTTATCAGTAAAATCAGTAAGAACAGTAAGATTAGTAAGATTTCAAATTGCTCTGTTTTACTGTTGTTGTAAAAGAAAGAGGGTTTATCAACATGCCGTCTTTTGCAGAGACAACATTTATTCCTATATTCCTTTGTATTTCCCTTGCTTCATAAAGAGGATCTGCTTGTATCATCTTAATGCCAAAGCCAGTAATTATTGCGATTTGCGGCTTAACCTTCTGTATTATTTTTTCTGCGTCCTCGCTGTTCAGATGCTCTTTTCTTTTGAAGTTCCTAGGATCCTGGACATTTAAAATCAAGATATCTACATTTTGGAACCTTTCTGCCAGTTCTGAAAAATAAGATGTATCTGGAAGATAACCTATGACAAATCTCTGGGTCATAAACTTCAATCCCATTGCTATATTAAGCGGGTCTTTCAATTCTATAATCTCAACATCAATATTATTTATCCCGAGTTTTCTAGTATTATCAACAATAATTGTTTTTTCAACACACTCCTTATAATATTTATGAATAAAAGGATTCTTATCTAATTCAAGGCCGTATAATAAACTAGAAGGGCAAACCAAGACTCCTCTTTTGTCCATGCCTTCGTGTGTCATTGCGCTTATTACTGCATTTACATCATTTGCTCTAAAAAGCTCATTTGCTGTAACAAAAATAGCTGTTGTTTCCCTTAGATTTATTCCTTGGCTTTTCGCCATTATCAAAGAACCAGGGCCAGGATCAATATGAAATTGATCGTTTTCAACATTTAAGATTATTCCACCTGAGGCTCTTATTTGCTTACCTACAATTAAGGCATCCCCCCCTGTTCCAAGAAATAATAGACGCGCCTGCATACTATTTACAAATGATAACAAATATAAAAAGATATTGGTAAATTAATTAAATAAGTTTTAGTCGAGAAAATAAATAAAAATCTTTTTAAATAATACAATAAGACAAAAAGATATGGTCATGCCAGATTATAAAAATAGCATTGTTAATCTTATGGGTTCTATTCAAGAAGCTTATGGGATTAAAACAATGTATAAACCATTAAAACAGTTAAATAAGAGAGAATTATCTAAAGCAAAAAATATTGTATTGCTGATAATAGATGGATTAGGTTATGATTATGTAATAAAAAACAGCACTGTACTCAAAAAAAATCTAAACTCTAAGATTACTTCTGTTTTTCCTTCGACAACTGCCTCTGCCATCACTTCTTTTTATACAGGATTGGCGCCGCAACAACATGCTATAACGGGTTGGTTTATGAAACTTAAAGAAACAGGAAGCATTGTTTCTGTTTTGCCTTATACCACAAGATGCGGACATAATATAAATATTCCTCCTGAAAAGATTTTTGTATCTCCTGCTATTACTGAAAAAATAAAAGCAGAATCTTACTTAATAATGTACAAACCTATTGTAAATTCTTTATACAATAAGTATAACACGAAAGGCACAAAGAGATTATCTTATAATACCTTGAATTCTTTTTTTAGACAGATGAAAAAAGCGATTTTGGCAAGCAAAAAAAAGAAATATATTCATGCCTACTGGCCTTTTTTTGACAGTTTCTGCCATCTTTATGGGAAAAAAAGCAAATTTGTAAAGGCGCAATTTATAGAGATAGAAAAAAAGCTTTCTGGCTTTTTAAAATCAATTAAAGGAACAGATACAATATTAATTATTACTGCAGATCATGGCCATATTGATGTAGATAAAAAAAAGCATCTTGACCTAAAAAAATATCCTGAAATTGTTGAAACTTTGACAATGCCATTGTCAGGAGATGCAAGGGTGGCTTATTGTTTTGTTCATCCTGATAAAACAAAGCAATTTGAAACTTTTGTAAAAAAACAGCTTAAAGATATATGCAATATGTATAAAGGCAAAGATCTTATAAAAAAGAAATATTTTGGTTTATTTAAACCAAATAAAAAGTTATATGAGAGGATAGGCGATTATGTTCTTATCATGAAAGACAATTATGTTCTTAGAGACCATCTTCTTTGCGAAGAAAAAAAGATACATATAGGGAATCATAGCGCGTTAAGTAAAGAGGAAATGTATGTTCCTTTGATATTATTCAGATGCTAATTATGCTTAAAAGAATTATATTTTATGAAAAAAGAGAATTAAATAAAAAATCAGAATTTCTTAAATGCTGCTGCTGTATCTAATAAATCAACATGACCTAAAAATTGAGCTCTGCAACAATATCTTTCTAAGCCTAATTCATCTAATGTTTCTTTTATGTTTTTTGTCCTATTATTTGTCTTAACAAGGAAATCTTCCCATAAATGTGCTATGGGTTTTCCGCAAGACCAGCATCTTATTGGGATTATCATTTTACTCTTGAGAAAAACGCCTGATTTATAAAATTTACTGCCTTCTATGCTCTTATTGGTCTTTTCTGTATTTTTTCCCTATTCTGACATTTTTAGGGAAAATAAGAATCTCTCTCTCAAACTTATCTTTGGACACTGTAGGAAGCCTTTCATTATATGAAAAGATTGTATAATGCTTAAAATTATCTAAGCTCTTCTCAAATTCATACATCTTTCTATTTTTGTATATCCAGTCAAAATTCTTCCTGCTAAGCCTTATAGGAATAGAATATCTCCTTAAAGATAACTCTCCATAAAAATTAAAGTAATGCTCAAAATAGCTCATGACAAGCTCCCTAACAGAATTATAAACTGGATTTCTTCCTTTAAGATTTATAAATTTGCTTTGGGCAATTGAACCATATTTGTTATTTTGTTTGTAAACACAAAGGACATGTTCCTCGTCTCTTATAGTCCCAAGGTCAATAAAAAAATTTTCAATTTTATGAAACATAAGTACAACTGAAGAAAAGACTGCTGCTTCAACACAATCTGCCTTTCTCTGCCTGAGAACATTAATTGGCGCAAGTCTTCTTCCTTCATGATAAACAAGAGAATCCACAAACTGCTGAATTTTATAAGGCGTGTTCAGTTTTTTTAAGATTGTAATTTCCTCTTTTGTAAAATTCTGAAATGGGTCTTTTATCATTTTTATTTGAAACTCACAACAGTTTAAATTTTTATTTATTAACAAAAAAAGAAATAAAAATCATCAAAATCTTTTTAAATTAACGTCCTTTTTTGAAAAAGATGGCATCAAAAAAAGAAAAAAACGAAAAAAGAAAAAAGATGATTATTGGAATAATTGTCACTATCTTTTTAATATCTAGTCTTGCTGCTGTTGTTTTATACAGAACAGATGATAATTCCGATTATGATCCAAATAAGTTTACCTTGAATCTTTCAAATGGAGATTACACTTTCTCAAGAAAAGTTGACAATCAAGGAATAGCATATTATGACGTTTCATTTAATCAAGATTCTTTCACTGCTTTTTTTATTCCGCAACAGCTTAGTGATATAAAAATTGAGCAAAGCTCAGTAGATTTACTTAAAAACTCGATTTTTTATTATATATCTTTTGATCCTGAACAAGAGGGCCTAACTTATATTGATTTCATAAGATTTGAATTGGCAAATGAATTTCCCAACAATAAATATTTTTCAGAAGGAGTTACAAAACCCAGCCTTACCTACCCTTTGCCTATTTTAGATTGCAATAATGCCACAACAGAAGTTCCTGTAATAATATTAAAAACTTCAAATGTTACACAAATTACTTCATCAGAAAATTGCATTACTTTTGAGTTTCTCCAATATGATGTTTTAAGGATAAGGGATTTATTGGTTTATTCTTCGAGAGGTATTGATATAAGATGAAAAAAACAAATAAAAAACAAGTGAAAAGAATCAACAAGGAGAACTATGACCAAAAAGAAAAATCATTAAAAAAAGAGGATAAACGAGATATTGGAAAAGACAAAGTATTGATTATAGGTATTGTTGCCCTCCTAATTATTTTTGGATCCCTTCTTGCTGCTATAAAATTATTTGGTAAAAAAGAACAAGAAGTCCTTCCTGAAATAAAAGTATATAATGGGTTTGTCTTTGAGAAGTATGAAAATTTCTGGCTTACAAAAGTTAAAACAATGGATTCTTACGGTAACACAAAAGAATTTGACATTATGTTTCATTATACTCCTTATGAGGTTGAATATATTCCTACTGAGAAAAATATAAGAAATGAAACAAGTACTCCTTATATATTTATGAATGCAAAACGTATTTATGTCACAACAGAGCCGGATTATCCTTCTGCGGTAATTTTAGGAGGGGTAGAAATAGCAAAGATTATATCTCAGATTTATGGAAAAGAAGTAAAAGGTGCTTTAACAAAAGAGGTTGAAAATTCAAATGCTCCTGTAATAACCTGCGGAAATCTAACAGATGACCAGAGAGTTATTTATCTTCAGTTGAGCAATGAAACTGGAATATTCAACGAATATGGGTGCATTGTTGTAAAAGGAACTAATACAGATGAACTTTTGAAAGCTTCGGAAAGACTTGCTTTTGAAATATTAAAGATTCTTTGATTATGTTTATTATTTTATTTTGCTTTGAAATCTTTAATTTTGTTATATATTGGCCCTTCCCGAGTTAATATGCTGCTGTATAAATTAAAACTAAAAACTTCAAATTCCTTTTTTTCTAAATTTATTTTCTGTATAATTTCCTTAAAATCTTGCTTATCTTTTACAAAAGAAACTCTTGCTAAAGTAATATGGGGATAAAACTCAAAATCTTTTTTGAAATGAAACTTTTCGAGTTTTGTTTCAATTTCTTTCTGCAGTCCTATTAAATATGGGCTTTTTTCTAGGCCAACCCAGATTATTTTTATATAATCCAAATTAGGAAAAACTCCAACCTTTTCTATTTTAAGTTTAAAGTTGTTGTAGTTTATTAGGTCAAGTTTTTTAACAATCTCCTCTTTTTTATTTTCATCAATTTCACCAAAGAATTTCAGGGTGAGATGAAAAGAATTAGTAAGTTTTAGCTTGGCTGCCTCATGATTAAATATAGCCTGGACAGATTTAAAGTAAGATATTATATTCTCTGGCAAATCAATTGCAACAAACAATCTCATAATAAAAAGAAAGAGATATATATTTAAAAAAATAATATATAAAAAGAGATAATTTTATTTATCTTCTTCGCCGAAGTCTTCAGAATCTTCAGATGTTTCTAATTCTTCATCTGTAAATTCTTCTTCCTGCTCTCCTAACTCTTCTGATTCTTCCTGTGGCTCAGACATTTCTTCTTCTGTTTCTTCAGAATCTTCAGATTGTTTTTTTGCAGGTTTCTTGGACTCTGTTTCTGGCTTGCTTTCTGCTTTTCCGATTACTTCTGCAAAACCAACTTTTCTTAACACCTTGGTTATTTTTACTCTAACTTCATCATTAACCTGTGTTCCTGGGATAACCAAGACAAATCCGTTCTTCTTAGCTATTCCGTCTCCTTTTTCACCAAGGGCTTCTATCTTTACATCTAATTCGTCGCCTTCATTAACTGGCGCACTTCTTGCATTAAATCTATTTTCATACATATTTATTTACACCTATCTATTTTTGAGGCTTTAACCTCTGAGAAAGGAGAAACTTTTTTTGTTTATAAAATTATGGTTAAAATAAGAGAGAGAAAACAAGAAAATAAAAAAATTAGGATATGCGAATTACACCATCTATATAAGACAAAGTAAGTCCGTTGTTGCTTTCCATTGCAATCTCATCTGTACTAGAAATTTGAATTTTTTCATTATCCGGAAGATTTGCAAAGTCAAAGCTCTTGCATCTTAATATAGCATCCTCTTTTTTAAGACATGCACAAACATTACCTTGATCAACTCTGCAGTCTAACCCTAATTCCAAGACTTTTTGAGTGGGTATTATTACCAATTTATGGCCTGTGGATAAAAGAGGAACTTTTATTGTTTCTCCAGGCATTAATTCTTCTAATTCTCCAACAACCCTTTCAAAGTCTGGTATTGCAGGATCTTCTGGCTGTGTTTTTGTCAAAAAATAAACTATTGCTCCAATAAAAGCCAAAACAACCAACAAAATAATTACTCTCAATAGAAGATCCCCAACTTCCCTTAATGACCATTCTGTACTTTCTGACATTAAAAAATAATACAACTTAGCAGGTTTATAAATTTTATTGAAGCAATTAAAAAAAAAGAATATACCTAAAACCCAACAATTTTATATATACCTTTTCTTTTTAAAGTAATATTGCCTAGGGGGTGTTATTATGATTAAAATTCCTATTGAAAAAATTAAAGAAAGGATTAAAGAGAAAACAGGGTTATCTGAAAAAGAAATTAATACTAAAATAAAGGACAAGCTTGATTTACTTTCCGGACTGATAAGCGAAGAAGGAGCTGCCCATATTATAGCGAATGAATTAGGTGTCAAAATATTTGAAGAGCAAGGAAAACTTCAAGTAAAAAATGTTCTGGGTGGAATGAGAAATGTTGAACTTACAGGGAAAATCATTAAAGTCTATGAGATTAAGGAATTTGATAAAAATAACAGAAAAGGAAAAATTGGCTCTTTTTTAATAGGAGATGAAACAGGACTTATTAGAGTTGTTGCATGGAATGATAAGGCAGACCTTCTGAATAAATTAAAAGAACAAGATATAATAAAAATAGAAAATGGATATTCAAGAGACAATAATGGAAGAGTTGAAGTTCATTTGGGCGATAAATCCAATGTTACAATCTCCCCAAAAGAAACAACTGAAATAAAAGTCAAGGAATCTTCAAGAGAAAGAAAAAAAATTAAAGACTTGAAAGAGACTGATGATAATGTAGAGCTTCTTGGTACTGTTGTCCAGACCTTTGATCCTAAGTTCTTTGAAACATGTCCTGATTGCGGGAAAAGAGCAAAGGAAAAAGAAGACGGCTTTTATTGTGAACAGCACAATAAAGTACAGCCTGTATATTCTTATGTTCTTAATTTGATTTTAGATGATGGAACAGATAATATTAGGGTTGTTCTTTGGAAAAACCAAGTACAAAAACTATTCAATATGACAGACCAGGAGATAGTTGAAAAAAAAGACACTTCTTTTGAGGAAATCAAAACAGAACTCTTGGGAAAGATTATAAAAATAATGGGCAGAGTAAATAAGAATACCATGTTTGAAAGATTGGAATTTATTGCTCAATTTATTTTTCCTAACCCTAATCCAGAAGAGGAATTAGAAAGATTAAAAAAAGAACTAGAGAATGCAAAAGAAGAGCCTGAAGAAAAAAAGGATTTTTTATATGAGGGAACACCTGAGACTCCTGAAGAGGGAGAAGAAGATAATGAAGAAGTAGTAGAAGAGATTGATTTAGGAAAAACAGAGAAAAAAGAAGTCAATAATAAAAAAGGGGATGAAGATATTTTAGAAGAGATTGATGATTTAGAGGATTTGGATTCTATATAATTTTTCTTTTTTCTTTCTTATTGTTTTTATGTCACTGGACACATCCTCATTAGCATTCGGAAAGTCCAGTTTGGTTTTTTTAGTTTGCCTTTTTGAAGTCACTGGACATATGCTTTTTAGTCGATAACGCTTCACTGGACACACTGGATAAACTCACTAACGTTCGTAATCCAATGGGAAAAATTCTTTTTTATCATCTACCCTTAAAGCATACAGACCCCACTGGACATTTTTCCCACTGGACATTCTGTTGTGAGGTATATAAACCAAATATATTTACATATTCTTAGCTTGTTTGAAAAAGCAAGTTCTCCGGCCTCTGGAGCTATAAAATGCTCATAATGAAGGAGGCTTTGAAATAAAACCCGAAAGGAAAGGAGGCAATAAAATGCAAAAAAACGAAATAAAAACAATAGGGAATCTGCCTGAAAAAAAATTCAGAGCAGGCGCAATAAGCGCAACTGTATGGAAAAACCATTCTGAAAAGAATGGAGGTGTTATAGAATACAGAACTGTTTCTTTTGAGAGAAGCTACCAAAACAATAAAGGTGAATGGAACACAACTAACTCATTAAGAGTAAATGATTTGCCTAAAGCAGTTCTTGTGTTGCAAAAAGCATACGAATTTGTAGCTATAAAAGACAATTCTGTTGAAGAGGAATTAATTATTTAATCCTCTCTTAAGCAAAAAAATATAAGAAAGGTGATATTCATGCCAGTTAAACAAGAAAACAAAGAAGTTGTAAAAGAGATTGTAATATTGGAAGATTTAGAAGTTCCGAAGGTTAAAATGACAAAAAAAGAAATTAATGAAAACAAAAAAGAAGTTGAAACAGAAGAATTGACAGTTATGGACTTACCAGGGGTTGGGCCAGCTACTGCTGAAAAATTAGCTACTGCAGGATATGAAAATTTAATGGCGCTTGCTGTTGCCACACCAGGTGAATTGGTTGAAGCTGCTGAGATTACAGAGGCTGCTGCAAAAAAAATAATTTATGCTGCTAGATCTGCATTAAAGATGGGATTTGAATCTGGAATAGATATTTTGAAAAAAAGACAAAATGTTCTGAAAATATTTACTGGTTCAAAAAATCTAGATACTCTTCTTGGAGGAGGCTTTGAGACAGGCGCTATTGTTGAATGTTTTGGAGAATTTGGTTCTGGAAAAACACAGATAGCACATTCTTTAGCTGTACAGTGCCAAAAACAAGATCCAAGTGCAATCGCTGTTTTTATTGACACTGAAAATACATTCAGGCCAGAAAGAATTATTGAGCTAGCAAAAGGAGCTGGCTCAGATCCTGATAAAGTATTGGGCAATATTAAAGTGGCGAGAGCTTATAATTCAGATCATCAAATGTTGCTTGCTGAAAAAGTTTCTGAATTAATAACAAAACAAAACCTTAATGTCAAGGTTGTGATTGTTGATTCTTTGACAGCACATTTTAGAGCAGAATTTATCGGAAGAGGAACTCTTGCAGAGAGACAGCAAAAATTGAATAAGCATATGCATGAATTATTGAAACTTGCTGATTCATATAATCTATTAGTATATGTAACAAACCAAGTTATGTCTCGCCCAGATGTGTTTTTTGGAGATCCTACTGCTGCTATTGGTGGACATGTTGTTGCCCATTCTTCTACTTTCAGAATATATTTAAGAAAGGGAAAGAAAAACAGCAGAGTTGCAAAACTTATTGATAGTCCAAATCTGCCAGATGGTGAAACCGCATTTATGGTTGAAACTCCTGGTTTAAGAGATATTTAATTTTTTTATTTTATTTATTATTCAAAAAAGAACTAATTCTATTATACAAAAGTTTAACATCCTCCCGGCTTGACTGATTGCGCTGGGTTTGTGCACATTGGTTGCCTACAGTAAGCAGTTGAAACAAGTTGGGCGTCTGAACAACCTTGTGTTCTCATTATTTGTCCAACTTCCTGGGCATGTATCCATGTGCCTCCTACCAAAAAGCAATAATATTGACTTCCAGAATAATATTCAGCTCCCCATTCAGAATATATACTATTCCCTCCACAAGATTGAAAGGTATGCATTAATTCATGTACAAATAATTTTGATAGTGTTGTACTACTTGCATAAGCTAACTTATCGTGTTTACAATATATCCCATAGCCGTGGCATCCTGAATGAACCCAACACCATGCCCAATCTGCAATATCGCTTGTACAGTCTGTATAAAGGTTTGCAGTGCCTCCCATTGATGCTCTCGCCTGTTCAAATATACTCTGATAAGTTCCAGTATATATCTTTGTTGGGGGTTGTGGTGTTGTTGTCTGTGGAGTACATGTAAAAACTCCTGAATCTTTCCATCTTAAAAATTCATCAACAACAATTTTTGAAAATAATTGGTGTCCTTTCATATTAATGTGAACCCCATCATTATAAAAATAACTAGTACAGCCTTCACTTTCAAAAACCTCTTTCATTTTGCTCCTAACATCTATATATAGTACTCCTTCTTGGCTTTTTGCTAGTGCAATATCTCTTTCTGAAATTTCATCATGACTTGCCTCATCTACTTCATAATAGCTTGAACTTTCAGGACAAGATGGAAGTGTTGTAAGAAGAAGAGGAATAATCTTTTTTTGTTTTAATTCACTTATTATTTGATTATATCCCCTATAGTATTTGCCTTCATACGTCCAACCATTATAATGATTATTTATGCTCCATTGCGCATCATTCATACCAAACCAAAGCATAACAATATTCACATCACTAGGCAAAATATCTGTTTCAAAAACATCATTTGGTGCTGCAATTCCTTGGCTAATCCTAGGTGGGCTTTCAATTCTCTGTCCACCAAGACCTATTGCTTTCACATTAATGTTTTGCCCAACTCTTGTGAATTCTGAATTTAGAGGAGTGCCAAAATCATTATGGCCTTTTGTATTACTATCCCCAAAAAGAATAATATTAAGGCTTTCAGGGAAACATATATTATCTTTGTATTCTGAAGAAAACATTCCTTCTGGAGTTTCATCATAAGTTTCTTCTTCAATTTCTTTAATACCTTTTGTATGCATTGTCAAAGCAAACTTAAGATTTAATGATCTTTCTGTATATTTTTCATCTATCTCCTCATAAGCAATTATTTTGTCTCCTGTTTCTATGCAAATTTTAAGTGTCTGGCTTGAATCATAATCTGCTGGTTTTTTAATGCAGTCTTTCCCATCCCAAACCTTATCTTTTTCATAACATTTTTTTTCTTCTTCATCACTTGGGCAATAATCAATATACCAGTTGTTTTTGCTGTTTGTCTGTAAAACCTCTATTGCACATGACTTGTATGTTTTAAGGTCATTTCTGCATTTCAATATTTCTCCTTTGCTAACGCATTCCTGGTTTAAATTATCCTCATCCAAACAAGATGATGGCTGAATAAAGTCATAATTACAATTATATGTTTGATAATTTGAACTACCTTCTATATAGCATTTTAAAATTTCACCTTGTTTTGTACATTGTTGGATTGTATCATTATCATCTTTACAATCTTCTGGCTGAATCAGTTCATATGGACAAACATATTCAACATCAAAAACACAATCATGCACTTGCTCAATTAGATCTTTGTTCGCAAAAGAAAGCATCGCATTGAATTCTGAAAGATTAATATCAACTTCTTGATCTGATAAAAAATTAATATAATAATATCCTTGCTTGCCTGTCTCACTTATCTGTTTTATCTGCAATTCTGTATTTGTTAATCCTGATGTATCAGTTGGATCGCCTGGTTGTGGATCTGTATCATCTATGGGAATATTATCAGGGCATGCACCTACAAATTGGCTTTCTCTAGCATGAAAGGTTTCCACATATTGTCTGTTTGCCTCAAAAGGCCCGCATGCCCAACCATTATATCCTTTTATTGCAATATCCCAGCTAACATATGTTTTAAAAGGATAACCTTGTTCTGTGCAATCATAATCGCATTTAAAATTTGAATCAAGGCAATTACTATTTATATTGCATTGGCATGCTGAAACAACATTACATATGCCATAGGCAGATGAACATTTTCCAAGTATTTCTTTAATAGCACATTCTATATTATCTTTTACATTTTTTATATCTAGCTGGTGTCCATCAATATAACTATTACCACAACCATAAAAAGGCCCTGAAGAAGGAACATCGCTTGGAGAGAAACCATGATCTATCTGCATTATTCCAACTCCGCCGTCAAAACTTACACAAACACCATCTATACAATGAGCACAACCATGACAATAATGATTACTTCCGCTTTCCTGGCTTGCGATAGTAAGTAATAAGCTTGACCTTATGTTGTATCCTTTTTCTTGATATTGTTTAGCTAGCTTACATATTTCTTTTTGCTGATCACTCAATTGTTCATAAGTAATATATCCAGTAAGTTCATTAGTTTTTATTTTACTTTCTTTGGGGAAAAAATAAAAAACTGAAAACAAAATAGAAAAAATCATAAATAGAGAAATTACAATAATATTCTTCTTTTTTATAAAATAAATTATTAGAATAAGTAATAAAAGAAGTACAAAAGATATTATTCCTCCTTCTAACCAAGTTATTTTTATTGTCTTTATTGGGTCTTTTTTGTCTTCTATTATACATCTGCCTTTTACGCAACATCTATCACTTTCACCTTTTACATCAATAAAAGTGCCTGTGCATACTTCCTCTTCTGAACAAATCTGACCTAAAAAAGTCTCGCTGCATTTTTCTAAGATACCATCTTGAGGATATTCCTGAAAAGAAAGGTTTTGATAAGAAAGATTATTCTGGCATATTTCTTTATCTTCATCCCAATTTATAAGCAAGCTTATACAATCAGAATCGCATATTCCATCTTTTTCAGTATTACAAAAGTAATCCTGTTTGCTTTGACTACAATCTTCGCAGGTTAATTCATTTTCAAAAGTATTGCATAAAGAATCTATACATGATTCACATATCTGGTTGTTATTGCAGAAAGAAATTATTTTTTCATATATGACTTCTTCTCCTGAATATATCTCAATTTTTTTTGTTTTTGCAGTTTCTTGGTCATACGGAAAAAGAGTATAAGTAGAGATTGCTCCTATTTTATTAGAAATTATATTGTTTTCATCATCCATCAAATTTATAATATATTCTTTTTCTGTTGTTTCTATACCATAAGACAAAAGGTCATTGTAGTAAGAATTATTACTGATTACCTTTATATCTAAAACATATAGTTTCCCTTCATATTCTATGGTTTTCAATAAAATATTTTTTTCATCATAGGAAGAGGAAAAAGACAATTGAATTAGGAAAATAAGAGTTAATAAAGAGAGAATATACATGATTTTTTTATTTTTTTGAATTTCTTTCATTTTAATTATTATGATTCTTTTTCAACTATTATTCCTCTAAAACTAATACAATTCTCTGGTTCTGTTTCAAGATATGTTGGACTTACTCCTGTGCCCCCTCCATAAGAG
>CAYMPC010000022.1:0-17124 GCA_964392465.1 uncultured Methanosarcinales archaeon
AGAACACTCCTCAAAATTTTCAAATTGGGCACATCTTCCAGCATGAACCTTTCCGTTAGTCAAAATGTCAATATTATCTTCAAACCCATTACCAACCCCGACAGGAGAGGTAATGTTTTTACTAACCAAATACTCACTCAAAGTATAAATAGAATCAGAAGGATGATACCATTCATATAAGTATGGAACAAACCCCTTTTTATCTAAAACCCTATAAAAGTCATATATCACAAGAAGATTTAGTAAAGTAATAACTAATATAATTGCTATAAGAAGAAATTTATTGAATTTTAAGATATTAACAAAGAAATAACCAACAATCAAAAAGCAAATAGGAAGAATAATAGTCAAATGCTCAACGCTTAGAACACTGACAGTAAAGGAAGAAAGAATAAAAGAAATAAATAATAAAGTTAATAGCAAAATAACTTTTTTTTCGGCTTTTCCTAAAATATACTGAATAAAGAAAAAAAAGATTCCTAAAATAAAAATAGGGAAAAATAAAAAGTTAGTATAGGAAAGTTGATCGCTCTGATCTGAATTAAATATATACTTTAAATCGTAGAATCTATCTCGTAAATTTAGGAAAAAATTCAAATTATTGATATGAGATGTTTTAAAAAGATTGTTTCTAACATAACCTATAGTATTATAATCAGGCATATAGGTTTTATCAAGAGTAATTAAGTTATACAAGATAACAGGTATGAGTGGAAGTAAAAAAATTAAAAAGATTCTAATTAAAACCTTTTTATCAATAGATAATTTAATTTTAAATACAACAAGATAAACTAAAAAACCTAAAATAAACCAGAAAAAGTTCATTTTTGATGCTAATCCGAACCCTGCAGACAAGCTCATCAGATAAAGATATTTTTTTTCTTTTGTTTTAGTATATTTATCAAAGAACCATAATGAGAATATCACAAAAAAAGGCAAAATCCCATCATCCAAATATCCGTGCCTATACATCATAATATAAAAAGGGAGAGTAGACATAAGAAATGTTGAAATAATTGCTGTCTCTTTATTGAAAAAAGATTTTGCAAAAAAATAAAAGAAAACTAACAGAAGAAATCCAAAAAATAATTTTGTAAATCTAATAACATAAACATTTATTCCGAATAATAAAAAAGAAGGTAGATATAATAACCCTGGATATGGGCCGACTGCCGCATTAATCATTAAAAAAACAGGTTCTTTAGTAAAAATCCTCTCACCTAAATAATGATTGTAAATATCATGGTTAACAATATGGGCCGAGGGAACAATCAAAAAAGCTTCTTCCATGTAAAATCCAGGAAGCAATATATTTTGGGAACCTAAAAAAAAATAGATAACACCTATAAAAAACAAAAAAAAGATGTCATCAAAAAGAAAAAATTTAATTCTTTTTTTGTTTTTTTTTTTAAGCATTTTCTCCTAAACTCAAACCAAATTAAACCAACTTACCTATTATTTGTAAAATAATTAACAGGGCCTACTGTCTTATTAACAATCTCCATCAGTTCGAAAAATCTTTTTTCTCTAACTTTTGGTAAGTTTTTTTTATCTTTTGTCCGCCAAATTCTATCTTTATCATAGATTATTCCAAATTTTTCAGGATATCTTTCAATTAGAGTATGTGGGTTAATAGACAATGTACTAACAGCACATTCCACAAAATAAGAAGAATACTCTTGTATAAATTTCTTTGTCTTTTCAAAGTCTTTTTGTGTCTCTGTTGGAAATCCGACAACCCAATTTACAGAAATTTTTATTCCTGCCTGCTTTGCATTTTTCAAAAAGTCAACTACTTCTTCAATTTTAAGATTTTTATTCATGTCATCCAGAACTTTTTGGGAAGCGCTCTCTATTCCAACTGACATTTTTCTACAACCTGCTTTATACATCTTAGTTAAAAAAGTTAAATCCATCTCTTTCCTAATCCGCGCATTACCTCCCCAAAGAATATCCATATTAGCAGAAATAAGCAAATCACAAAGTTCGTTTAGGACATTTAAATCTCCATTTAAAGTTGAATCATTGAACTCCATATGATGATGCCCTTCCAATCTCCTTAATTTCATCTCCAAAAAAATATCTCTTGCGCTTCTTGTCCTATACTTCTGCCAAATCATTGTATCTGTACAAAAAACACATTTAGCATAGCATCCTCTGCTGCCTAAAATTCGAATCATATTCTTCTCAGTATATTTATCAACAGGAAAAAAACTATAATCAGGAAAGGGCAACAAATCAAGATTAGAAATAGGTGTTCTCATTCCAAAATCAATCCATTCATCTCCTCTTTTTATACAAACACCTGGACAATTTATCTCTCCCCCTGCCTCTAATTGATTTATTAAGTCTAAAAAAGTCTCTTCACTCTCACCAACAACAATTGCATCTGCATAATTATGCATCTTGTTCTCCATCTCAAATTTTTTCTCTTTTTCTTTAGAAAAAACTCTGTGTGCTGATGCTCCACCCAAAATTATAAATAAATTTGGGTTTATTTTCTTTAATACATCTACAAGTCCTTTAATAAAAAAAACAGTTGTTGAAGTGGCAGTAAACCCAACGATATCTGGATTAACCAATAAAATTTTATTTGCATAGAACTCATAGATCTCTTTTTTAATAAAGGGGATTTCATTATATTTTGCTTCTAGATACCAAAACTGAGAAAACTTAGGACCCCAATATCCTTTATTTTCAGTTGTTTGTGTGTGATAAAAATCAATATTAATATCAAGAACAGCTATGTCTTTGCCTTTTTTAGCAAGATAGGTTGCCAGATAGGCAAGTCCAAGAGGGGGCGCATCTACAGGTATCATTGGACAATTTACTAGTGCTGTTTTCATAAAATCCGAGAAATTATTTTTATATATAAAAGCAACGCTTAATAAATATAAATAAATTAAGCTTAAAACTTATAAATAAAATTATAATCTAAGAAAAAATGAATTATTATGCTAAATATAAAAATCTAAAAACATATAATCAATGGTACAAAAAATTAAACGATTTTTATTCAAAAAAAGATAAACCTGAAAATTTTGAGTTTTTAGATGCATATGAGCAATTTAGACAAAGTATTGGCTTTTACCTATCTTATCTTTTAGATGAACCAGTTATTTCTCCTCCTGCTGTTTTGCAGCTGAATCTAATTTTTAGATGTAACTATAGATGTACAATGTGCTCTATAAGCGGAAGTGCCGAAGAGAACCTTTATCCGACAAAAATAGAAAAAGAAAAAGAGATGAATATAGAAAAGGCAAAAAATCTTTTAGATCAAGCAAGAGACATGGGAGTTAAAGAAGTGCTTTTGCTTGGTGGAGAACCTTTGCTTTATGATGACATTTTCGAAATAATAGAATATTCAATAAAGCAGGGATTAGAACCAACTTTGATAACCAATGCTTCTCTCATAACTGAAAAAATAGCAGAAAAGCTAGTAAAAAGCGGTCTTCCTAGTGTAAGGGCATCTCTTGATGGAGCAATTCAAAGCACCCATGATGATGTAAGAGGAATAAAGAAAGGTTTTGATAGAACTGTAAATGGAATAAAAAATATTGTGAAAATAAAAAAAAAACTAAAATCTGATAGCCCCCATGTCGGAATAACCTTCACTATAATGGACAGGAATGCAAAAGAAATAATTCCTATCACAAAACTTGCGATTGAGCTTGGGCTAGATGGATTAAATTTCCAGCCTGTCTGCATAAGCAACACAAACCCGTACAATTACTCAAAAAAAGAAGAGAGCCCCTTGTGGCCGAAAAAAGAAAACATTTCTTTAATATTAAAACAAATAGATGAGATTATTCTTTTTAAGGAAGGTAAAAGAGACTGGTTGAAAGAAAAACTGCCTTCAAAAAATCCTTATTATTATCTAGAAAACCCGATTGGACATTTAAAAGCAATGCAATCATATTTCAAAAAAGAATTAACTCTTGATGAAAATCCTTGCTATGCCGGGTATAATAGATTACAAATAACCCAGTATGGGCAGTTATATCTTTGCTCTGATGTCTTCGGTAATGTTTATGAAGAAAAACTAGAAGATTTATTTTTTTCAGCCAGAGCAAAAAAAGCAAGGCAACTGATTAGAGTGTGCTATACTCCTTGTAACCAGTGGTGCTCTTTTGATATTAAATCAAGAGTATATGCCAACAATATTCCTTCTATTGCAAATTATTATTTTAAAATTCTTGACACCTTGATGCCAAAATACAAGAAAGAATACTATTTTGAGATATTAAAACAAACAAGAGACTTAATTGATGACTGTTGTTTTATGTTAAAAGAAGAAAAAAATATTTTAAATCCTAAAGACAAAAAAAGGAAATTGATGATTATAAAAGCATTAAAAGATCTAAAAATAATGTTTAGTATTCTGGAGACAAGAGAAGGTAAAAAGATAAAAGAAAACAAAGTAAAAATCTTTATTAGAAGCTTAATTAAAAATATTACCTCTTAAAATGAAAAAAATAGAGAAAATATCAAAGTATAGGAGCATAGAAAAACTAAAAGAAAGATGTGATATCTATTTTTCTAAAAAACTAAATTTATCTCCGAAAAAGCCTGAGTTTATTATACTTGATGTAACACATAAATGCAACTTAAAGTGTATAATGTGCGAAATTTATCAAGACAAGGAAAGTTTCAAAAAAGATCTTAAAACTGAAGAAATAAAAAAGGTAATTAAGGACGCAAAAGACTGGGGTGTAAGAGAGGTCATTTTTTCTGGAGGAGAAGCTCTTACAAGAAAAGATATACTTAACATAATCGAATATGTTAAAGAGATTAACTACAGATGTGGCATTTTAACTAATGGCATCCTTCCAAATAAGCTTTTTGAAAAATTAATTCCTTATTTAAAATCAAATATTATTTCATTGACTATCTCTTTAGATGGATTTTATCCTGAAACACATGATTCCATTAGAGGGGTAAAAGACACACATAAAAATACTACAGAGCTGTTTTCAAAATTAAAAAAACTTAAGCAGCAATACCCAAACATTAACTATACTGCAATAACTGTAATTATGAACAAAAATTTAGAGGAAATTCCAAAAATAGTTGAATTTCTAAAATCAGTAAAAGTAAGCGAGATACAGTTCCAGGCACTTATAGAGAATAACCTCATAATGAAAGAAAGGAAAAAAAAGCATGAGATGTGGATTCCTGAAAAAAGATTAAATCTCCTTGACAAAACAATTAACTGGTTGATAGAATTTAAGGGAAAAAATCATTCTCTTATAGCTAATACTATAGAAGACTTAACTTTAATAAAAAGATACTTTAGGAAGGAACTGAAAAAAGAAGACGTTATTTGTTTTCAGAATTATAAAACAATGCTGATGTCAAATGATGGAAGAATAACTACTTGTTTTAATGCATTAGGAAATGTAAAAGAAAAGACTCTTATTGAAATATGGGAATCTGCAGAATCAAAAAAGGGAAGATATCTTGTAAATAACTGTAATAATCCTTGTTTAATTCCCTGTTTTGTTGATTTCAGATTAGCTTCTTTAGAAAACATATTTAAGGAATTCTTTATTGAAATCGAAACAGAAATCAAAAATAAAAAAGAAAAGGAAGAGATGATACGTGAAGCAAAAAGAATTATAGAGGAGTATGAAACTGAAATAATAAAAAAATCAAAATGAAAGATATAAATAATCTCCTAAATATTATAAAATCTGATGATCCTTTAGATTATGATAATTTTTTTGATAGATTTAGGCTTAATTTAAGGTATCATTTTGCAGAAAAACTTAACTTACCTCTTGCCAAGCCTCATTGGGTATATATTAGTTTAACAAATAATTGTAATTATAAATGTCATATGTGCGGAGTAATAAAGCAGGATCAAAAAACAAAATTATCCTCAGAAAAAATAAAGAGCTTAATAGATGAAATTGCAAAATGGAAATCTGATCAAATAATTACTTTCACAGGAGGAGAGGTCTTCCTAAGAAAAGATTTATTTGAATTAATAGATTATTCTATTTTCAAAGGAGTAAAAACAGAAATAATTTCCAATGCCAGCCTCATTACAGAAGAAAGAGCAAAAAAACTGATAAAATCAAAACTTCAAAGTATTAATATCTCACTAGATGGTTCAAAAGCAGATATACATAATAAAATCAGAAATAATCCAAGAGCATTCCAGCTTACAACTGCAGGCATAAAAAATCTTGTAAGACAAAAAAGATTAAACAAAGGAAAAGGGCCTCAACTTTCTATCTGGACCACAATACAAAAGTGGAACATCTCAGATTTAATGAACATAACTTATTATGCAAAAGAACTTGGTGTTGACAAACATATCTTACATCCAATAATAATAAACCAATGCGATATGCAAAGAGATGCAAACACGAAAAATAATCCTCTTTGGCCTAACGATGAAGACATGTTGATACTTGAGAACCAAGTAAAAGAAATGATTGAATTTGAGAGAAAAAATGGTTTTATTGCTTTTCTCCACTCTCCATTGCTATTTTTGAACTATTTTAAAGGTGATTATTCAAGAAGAGCATGGAAATGCAACCCTTTTCAATTCCTTAATATAGGACCTGATGGTAAAACCCAGATCTGCGGAGACAGTTTTGGAAACATAAAAGAGACAACAATAAAAGATGCATATTTCTCAGAAAAAGCAGCAGAGCATAGGTTATTGATGAGAAAATGCAATCTTAATTGCCTGCAGACATGCTGGGCCCGGCCAGAGGCAGATAGCTTAAAATTAATTTTCTCAACGTTTTTAGAAAATCTTGAAAATCAAAAAATAACAAAAAAAGAAAAGGAAGAATTTCTAAGAAAAGCAAAAGAAGAGATAAAAAGGTATGAAGAGTTAATAGTCAATTTAAAAACAGACTAATTGTAAAAAAAAGTAAGAGACTTTTTTACTAATGCTATTTGTTGTTTAAGATTAAAAACATTAAATAAAAGGTTTTTAAAGAGATACCTAATAAAAAAAGATTTTCTAAAATAAAAAGATTTATAAAAATAGTTTTGCAATTGCTCCAGCTCTTTTTTTGAAACCTTGCTCACATCATCTACTAACCTAAACTTATAATAATCTTGTTTTTTTGATGCGTTAAATGCCAAGGATCCTGGATAAGAAGTAAAGAAGTGAACTTGAATCATATCCAAAGGTAGTTTTTTTGCTATGTCTATTGTTTTTAAGATTTCTTCTTTTGTTTCGTTTGGGTTTCCTATTATAAAATATCCTACAGTCATGATTCTTGCCCTATTTATTGAATCCACTATTTTTAATATCTGGCTTATTGTTATTTTTTTATTAAGTCTTCTTAAAATATTATCGCTAAAAGATTCAATACCTAGACATATTGTTGAACAACCTGCTTCTTTCATTTTGCGTAGCATTTCTTCATCAAGTAAATCAACCCTACTCTGGATTACCCATTTTATTTTCAGTTCTCTTCGCAATATCTCATCACATATATCCAAGACCCTTTTTCTGTCCAATGTGAAAACATCATCAATAAAATAAATTGTGTTTATGCCTTTCTCGCATAAAAAAAACATTTCATTTACTATATTTTTAGGAGATCTTGTAAAATAGTTTTTGCTATAGGAACTTCGCTCTATAGGAGAACAGAAAAAGCATGAAAAAGGACATCCTCTTGAAGAAAGCATATATCCTATCTTGAGCTTTGTATTAATTTGGACAGGATAATAAAAATAATATCCTTTATCAATAAAAAGATCATGTTTTGGGAAAGGCAAATCATCTAAGTTTTCAATCCTAATTGGCTTGTTAATTATTAATTTTTTATCATAAAAAGCAATACCTTCTAAATCATTAATATTTTTTTTATTTTCTAACCCCTTAACCAAGTTTAAAAGGGCAAATTCTGGCTCTTCAAGAACACATGCAAGAATCGGGCTATTTTTAAAAATGAAAGCATTATAATAAAGTGTAGATACAGGCCCTATTAAAATAACATATTTAACAGTTTTTTTTAACTTATTTGAAAGGGAAATCAAATAATTAACTTGGTTTATTGATGGTTTAATCACAATAATATCTGGTCTTTTGCTTCTTATTTTTGAAATTAGACTGGAATAATCTAGATTTTCGATTTTTGTATCAATAAAATCAATATGATATCCTTTTTTTTCAAGAATTGAACAGCAATATCCAATATCTAAAGGTGCTAGTGTATGTGTTGGATGCTGATTTTTAGAAAAAGGCCTCATTGCTAAGTTTAAGAATAAAATTCTCATTTTATCCCATCCCAATTAAAGTTAAACCTATTTTAAATCTTAAAATTAAATCATTAAATGATTTAATCCTTTTGAATTCCTTAAGAATCTTTTTTGGTCGAAGATAAAATTTTAGGTATGCCTTTTTTCTTATATTTACTAACTCATTCATATCTATTTTATTTGAACAATACATACCTATTTTATTATCAGCAGCTGCTTTTTTCCAAACTTTAGAATCTATTTTTTTTTCTTTCAAGGCCAGCTCATATAACCTAGAGCCTGGTATAGGAAGTGGGATATGAAATTCAGCATAATCTGGATCCATGTTGATTGCAAATTTTATTGTTTCTTTTATCTCTTCATAAGTTTCCGTAGGAAGACCAATCATAAAGTAAGCAATAGTCATCATTTCTACTTTTTTTGCACCTTCAAATGCTTTTAATATTGCCATATTTGATAGTCTCTTTCCAATAATCTCATTTCTTACTCTTTCTGTCCCTGATTCAATACCAAATTTAATATTTGTGCAGCCTGCTTTTCTCATTAATCTCAAGAGTGCATAATCAACCATATCTGCCCTAGTCTCACATCCCCATTCTATCTTAAGTTTATTTTTAATAATAAGCTCACATATCTTTTTTATTCTGGCCCTATTTAATGTAAAAAGATCATCTTGAATTTCAATATAATCAAATTTCTGAGAAACAATCTCCTTTATTTCTTCAACAACATTTTCAGGACTTCTTTCCCTGTAACTTCTTTTGTTTGGCAAAGCACAAAATATACAGTCAAAAACACATCCCTTAGACGTAATCATTGTTGTTACTTTTCCAGAATGTAGAGGAGAAAAATATTTGTTATTTGGAAGTTCTTTCCTATCTGGAAAAGGAAGTTTATTCAAATCTAATTGTGTTTTATCTATTGGATTAGATATTATCTTTTTATTCTTAAAAAATACTAAGCCTTTTATCTCAGTAATATCCTCTTTTTTTGACAACTTAGAAAGCAACTCAAAAAATGGCCTTTCTCCTTCTCCTTTAATCCCAAAGTCTGCATTCAATTCTCTCAAAGAGTCAGGATAATAAGTAAGGTGAGGACCGCCTAAAATGATAATTGCTTTTGAAGAGGCTTTTATTTTACTTATTAAATCTTTAACTTGATTCAAGGAAAAAGAGGTTACATAAATTCCTATAAATTTGGGCTTTTCTTTCTCTATTTTTTTAACAATCTCCTCATTAGATAAATCTTCTGCTGCACCATCTATTATATTAACTGAAAAAACCTTTTTTATATAAGAAGCCAAATAAGCCAGACTCAAAGGCGGATATCTCTGCACTTCAAGATGAAGCTTAAGTCCTTTCTTTTTTTCTAAATAATTAGGAGTTATTAATACAACATCAGCCATTTTTTGATTAATATAATAAATATATATATAAAAGCATATTGAAAAGCATATTGAATTAGTTTACCTTAATCAAAAATAAGATATATTTATTAGTATAGATAATATTTTCAGCGGATATGAATTTACTAAAGAAGTTGTTGGGAATATCTCCTGATAAATTAGACTGTGCTTTAGTAATTGCACCTATATGGGGTATTCAAAATCCCCCTATTGGATTAGCTTATATCAAATCAATGCTTTTAAAAGAAAACTATATGGTTACTTGCTTTGATTTTAACATTGAATTTTATCATTCTTCTAGAGAAAAAATACATTGGGACTTGAATTATCCTGGTTTTTTTCATGAAACTTCAAAGTTTGAAGAAGCAAAAAAAAGATATGAAAAAATAATTAATAAATGGGTAGATCATATTCTTAATAAAAATCCAAGAATAATAGGTTTTTCAATATTTCAATCAACTGCGCTTCTATCATTAATTATGGCAAGTAAGATTAAAGAAAAAAACAAGGAAGTAATTATTTTTGGAGGAGGATTAGAAATAAACGAAAAATATAGATCACAAGAAGAATTAAATATCTATTTTGAAAAGGGGTTTGATTATTTAATTACAAGGAATAATAATGAAGTTGTGCGTTTTGTTAATGCTATCATAAGAAAAAAAGGATTTGCTAAAAATATTCCTGGAATAGTATATAAATCAAAAAAAGAAAATTCTATTAAATATAATAACAAGCCATCAAACAACGTTAATCTTCTTGTAAATTTAATCCCGGATTATTCTGATTTTAATTTTTCAATCTATAAAAATAAGGATAGCCTTCCTGTAAATTTTAGCTATGGTTGCGTAAATAGATGTACTTTTTGTATAGACCCCCATTTATGGAATTATTATGCCTGTAAAAAAGGAGAACAAATGTATTTAGAGATAAAACATTATTTGGATACTTATCCAAACATAAAAAATTTTCAGTTTACAGACTCACTAATAAATGGCAACCATAGAGAATTAGAAAAATTTTGCGATCTGGTAATACAAAATAATATTAAGTTCTCATGGAACGCAAAAGCAAGATTCGATAAAAAACTTACAAAAAGTTTGCTTGAAAAAATAAAAAAATCTGGCTGCACCAATCTTGATTTTGGATTGGAATCCGGATCACAAAAAGTTCTAGATGACATGAACAAGAATATTGATTTAAAAGATGTGAAGAAAATCTTAAAAGACTGCAAAGAGGTGGGCATAAATACCTTTTGTTTTATAATGATAGGCTATCCAACAGAAACAGAAAAAGATTTTGAGAAGACACTTGATTTTATTAGAGAAAATAAAGAATATATAAGCAGAGTAGGCCAAACAACTTGTTGCTATGTTGTAAAACCTTCTGTTCTTTACGATAAAAGAGAGCAGTATAAAATAAAAGGAGGAACTACAGGCTGGCGCAATGATATTGTCTCTCCTGAAATAAGAAAAAAAAGAGCTGACAAGCTTATTAAACTAATCAAAGAGGTTTATGGGGTAAATCATTGTGTTCAGACTCATTAGTATAATTTATTTTATAATAACTAATAATTATTAGAAAGAACAATCTTAAAATAATTGTCTATTTTTTCAACATCTTTTATGTTTTGTTCATCTATAATATAAAATAGAACTATTTCAGGCAACATGTCTCTAGTATAAAATACTTTTTCAATAACAACCGATTTATCATTTTTATTTAATTCGTCTTTAAATTTATGCCACCATTTCTCTGTTAAAAAATGTACTTTAATAATATAATAATTAGACTCGTTCATATTTATACATTCCTCAAAATTAAACTCATTTTCGCATCCCTGTGAAGAAACATTGTAGTTGCTCAAAAAAGGAATATTTGTTGATAAACCAGAGCCTAAAGAGATAGGATTTATTTTTTTTTCAGATAAGTAATCAACTAAAAAATAGATGGAGTCTGTTGGAAAATGCCATCCTCCATATTGTTGAGGTAAAATTGCTCCTCTTTTGTTAAGCAAATCATAAGAGGAAGCTAAAGTCAAAAAATTCATAAGTGTAAGTAAAAATAGAACAGAAAAGAAGAGAACTTTTTTTTTGTAAAGAATATTAAACAATCCAAAAGAAAATAAAGAAAAGAGTATAGAAAAGAATATAGCAAAATGTTCTACCCTGAGCACTGTTATAGTAAAAAGACTTTGAAAGAACATAATACCAATCAAAACATAAAAAAATTTAATTTTGAATTGACTTTTTTTCAAAAAAAATAGATTTGTGAAAAATACTATTATAAATATAGGAAAATAAATAAAATTATTAAATTTGACAACAAAATCAAAATCGTTATTAAGAAACTCTTTAACTTGTAATAATCTAAATTTGAAATTATTAAGAACATCAAGATTATTACCTAAATATCTTGGATAAACAAGCCTTGCAAATATCTCTTCTAGGGTGTTGTTTCCCCAGTCATTTTTTAAAGAGGAAGAAAAGTTATAAGCAATAAAAGGAAAAGCCCCTATTATAAAAAACAAGAAAGCAAAAAATATCTGTCTTTTTTTTATAGAATTAATATTAAATTTTTTCCTGAATATAAAAAAAGTAATTGCAATCCCAAAAATAAACCAGACAAAATTCAACTTGTTGCTTAATCCTATTCCTAAAGATAAAAAAGAGAAATATAAAAATTTGAAATTATGTGTTTTGTTAAAGTAAAAAAAAGAGATTAGACAAATTAGCATTATAAGCAAGTTAAACCCGTCATCCAGATAACCATGCCTGAAAAAAAAAACATAGAAAGGCAAAGTCCCCATAAGAAAGCTAGTTAATAACGCTGTTTTTTTATTAAAATAAAGCCTTGTAAACCAATAAGTAAGAAATAGGCAAATCAATCCTATAAAAATTCTTGTCATTCTCATACTAATTACATTTACTCCAAAAAGATAAAAGGGAAGTATATAGGAGAAAGTGCTTATAATACCTGTATGCTCATGCATCATTAACGGAAAAGGTATTCCAAAGATGGAAGCAATTGCACACCAAGGCGTTCCTGTTAATACAATTGAAGCTGCATTCATAACCAAAAAAGATTCTTCGTCATGTACTCCTGGAAGATGAAGAAGAGGCGTAGAAATAACAATATATACAAACGATAAAGCAATCAAATAAAATATTTCTTTCCTTTCCACTATTTAAAGAATAAAAAATTCAATTATTAAAAAGTTTCTGAATAAAAAAGATAACAATATTTAAAATATAGAAAGTAATTTTAATTTTTATGATGTTACTTCCTAGAATGCAACCATCAAAAATAGATAAGTTATTCCTGTTAAATCCAAAAAAATCTTCTAAAGAAGAGATAAATGAATTTGAGAATAAGTTTAAAGAATATATAAACTGCAAAGATGCTATTGCTGTTTCTTCTGCAAGAACTGGTTTTTATCTGGTTCTTAAAGCTCTTGATATTAAGAAAGGCGATGAAGTTATTCTAGCCGCATATAATTTCTCTATAATTCCAAATATTCTCTTGTGTATGGGAATTAATCCTGTTTTTGTAGATATAGATGAAAACACTCATACAATTGATACACGATTAATACAAAAAAATATAACAAAAAAAACAAAGGCAATCATTTCAACGCACATTGAAGGCAATCCCTGTAACATGGATGAGATTATGGGTATTTCAAAAAAGAATAATTTAAAGGTAATTGAGGATTGCGCACATGCTCTTGGTGCAGAATATAAAAATAAAAAGATTGGTTCTTTTGGATATGCTGCTGTTTTTAGCTTTGGTGTTGGAAAGCAGATAAACACACTAGGAGGAGGAATGATTACACTAAGAAACTCAAAATACTCAAAGAGGATAAGGGAAACGCTTGCTGACTTTAAAGAAAAAAACAAAAGCAAAATACTAAAAAGCTTAATTAAATATAAAACACTAAGAGTAGTAAGTAGCAATATTGTTTTTTCAGTCATTACCTGGCCCTTTCTGTGCCTTAGTTCTTTTCTTAACTTTGATTTATCGAAATTTTTTTTTGAAGATAAGAAAACATTTGTAACCCTCCCAAAATCAATGTTTTATAAATACTCTGAGATACAAGCAAACTTAGGTTTATATCAATTAGAAAATCTGGAACAAGAGATAGAAGCTAGAAATAAAAAAGCTGATTTATTGGAAAAAGAATTATCTAAAAATATAGTCAGGCAGAAATCTTTTTCTCAATCAAAATCAGCTTTTCTTCATTATACTATTATAACAAAAAAAAGGAAGGAACTAATAAAAAAACTTCTTTTTAGAGGAATAGATACACAGGCAACTTGGATGAAATCCTGTTCAAAATTGCCTTTTTTTGAAAAATATAAAAAATATTGTCCTGTCTCTGATAAAATAGAAAAAGAGGCATTATACCTCCCTTTTTATCCTAGCTTAAAAGAAAAAGAGATAAACTATATTACAGAAACATTAAATTCAATTTTTAAGGATATTTAGAAAATGAAAAAAAGAAAAATTCTTTTAATATATATTATATATTTGTCGATTTTGATAGTTGTTTTCTCATTTATTTCATATAGACTTATTAATCATTATAATAAAAAAAGCGAATTTCCTATTTATAAAACAGATTTTATTAAGAGTAGCAATAATCCCCTCTTATCATTAGAAATGTTCCCTAATTATTCAGGGTATTTTGATGGAAGTTCTGTAAGAATTCCTGCCACCTTAATTGAGACAAATAGTGATGGAATGAGAGATTATGAATATTTAATAAAAAAAACAGAAGGTATAATAAGAATTGCTGTCATAGGTGATTCTTATGAATTCGGATGGGGTGTTGAACTTGAAGATAGTTATCCAAAGGTACTGGAAAAAGTCCTGAACCAAAAAGAAACCAAAGATTACGAAGTGCTGAATTTCGGCATTCCTGGATATGTAATGTATGAAAAGATAGAATTCCTCAAGTATAAAGCATTAAAATACGAACCAGATATTATTATAATTGGCCTACTTGGGAATGATTTTGGGAATAATACAGAAACAAGGGTTTTAATAGAAAAATATACTAAAGAACTAAAAGAACAGAATTTAAAAAGCATAGTAAAAAAGACAGATCAAGAAATAGGTATTGAGGCTGACAGGATAGTTACAAAGATAATAAGAGAAAAAGAAAAAAACCTAACAATGGAAAAAAAAGGGGAACTAATCAAACAACCATTAGAAAGCTTAAATGGTTTAATTGCTCAAAACATTACTATAATTCTTTTGAATCATGTTGAGCAACCTTTACCTGAAGAGATAATAGCCAAACTAAAAGAGTATGTTAATAAGCAGAATAATTGGTTTTTATTTGACTGTATGAATGACTTTAATTTGAATC
This sequence comes from uncultured Methanosarcinales archaeon, assembly GCA_964392465.1. Taxonomy (GTDB): domain Archaea; phylum Nanobdellota; class Nanobdellia; order Woesearchaeales; family GW2011-AR15; genus JAAXVZ01. The sequence continues at coordinate 15,009 of CAYMPC010000022.1, forward strand.
AAGAGTTAATTATTCCAGAAGATGGCCATCCTAATTCAAAAGCGCATGAAATAATGGCAGAAACAATCTATAATAACATGAAATCTCTTAATATAATAAGTTAGCCAATAGTAAAAAACACCAAAAATCAGAAATCCTTATATATTGATTAAATTACTTTATTAAAATGAGAATTGCTTTTATTTATCCTCCTTTTTACCATACAATTTATGAGGAAAATGTTTATTCTGTAACGCAAAATTTTGGAGTGTATCCTCCTCTTTCAGTATTATATGCTGCAGCAGTTGCAGAAAAAGCAGGCCATAAAGCTATAGTAATTGATGCTTATGCTGAAAAACTTAGTAAAGAGCATGCCTTATTAAAAGTTAAATCATTTAAACCAAACATTCTAGCATTCCATGTTCATTCAACCTACACTTTTCATCAGACACTTGAGTGGGCAGAATATTTTAAAAGGAATTTAAATTTAAAAATAATTATTGGTGGATTTAACCTAAAGATTTATCCAAAAGAAACAATGCATTACAAAGTCTTTGATTATGGTATTCTTGGCTCACTGGCAAAATATCTTCCAAACATATTAAGTGCATTAGAAAATAATAAAGATTTAAAGAAAGTAGAAGGGGTTTGTTTTAATTCAGGTAAAAAAATAGTTTTCAATTACCCGAAAGAGATATCAACTAATCTTGAAGAATTACCTTTTCCTGCTAGACATTTGATAAAAAATAATCTTTATTATTCTTTTGTATCTCAAAGAAAAAATTTTACAATCATGCTAACAAGTATGGGCTGTCCCATGAGATGTAATTTCTGCGAAGAGGGGCAAACTCTTTTTAGGGCAAGACAAACAAAAAAGGTAATAAAAGAGATTGAAGAATGTTATAATAAGTATAATATCAGAGAAATAGATTTTTTTGATGTCTCTTTCACACATGATATGAAAAGAGCAGAGGAGATATGTAGAGAAATAATTTCCAAAAAGCTTGATATAAAATGGTCTGTTAGGGCAAGAGTAGATAAGGTAAATGAGAATTTGCTCAAATTAATGAAAAAAGCAGGTTGTGAAAGAATATATTATGGAATAGAGACAGGCTCTCAAGACATATTAAATAAAATGAGAAAGGGAATAACCCTGGAGAAAGTAAGAGAAACAGTAAAAAATACAAAAAAGCAAGGTATAAGGGTGCTAGGTTATTTTATGACAGGGTGTCCTGGAGAAACAGAAAAAACCTTGAAAGAAACAATTAATTATGCTATTTCTCTAGATTTAGATTATGCACAGTTTTCAAAAACTCTTGCAAAACCAAAAACAGAATTGCATAAAATGCTTATAGAAAAAACAGGGAGAGATTATTGGAGCGATATGCTATTAAAAAAAGATATTCCTAAAACACTTCCTACTCCTTGGACAGAGCTTACTCCTCAAAGAATTCATGAACTTACCAAATATGCTTACATTAGGTTCTACTTCAGGCCAGGATTCATAATTAAAACATTGTTAAAAATGAGATCTCTTAATGAGTTAGATAGGGGAATAAGGGCAGCCACAGATATGGTGTTTATCTCAAAATAAATACTAAAAAATGAATGAAAAATATAAAAGAAGTCTATTACTTACCTTTTCAATTCTGTTTGTAATATTCACACTAGAATTAATCTCATCTTATCTTGTTCCTGATTTTGAACATTGCAAAGAGTATATAAATAATGAAATAAAAGATATGAGTATAAACTATAAATATAGCAAAATAAATGATTTCTTTTTTGAACCCTTACCTAATACAGATCGTTTTAATTCCATGGGCATACATGATAAGGAATATAATCTTTCAAAAAAAAATAACACTTTCAGAATAATGGTACTAGGAGACTCAATCTCTGAACAAGAATCTTATGTAGAAAATAAATTTGATAATTTATTTCATGAAATACTTGAGAAAAAATTAAATAATTATAATAATACTTATGAAGTATGGAATTTAGGAGTATCTAAATATAATACTCTCCAAGAGGTCTTATTGTTTAAAAATTACTTTATTAAGTATAATCCTGATCTAGTGATTTTACAATATGTTGAATATAATGATTATGAACCTCCAAGATTAATTTATAATCC
>CAYMPC010000023.1:0-16977 GCA_964392465.1 uncultured Methanosarcinales archaeon
TTGGGCATTTTGGTTATATTGAACTGGCAAGACCAATTATCCATGTAAAATTCATAAAAATCCTTATTGATTTGTTGAGATGCACCTGTAAGGAATGCGGAAGGCTACTTGTTTTAGATGAAGATATGAAAAAATCATTAAAGAAAGTAGAAAAAAAGGGAAAGGCAAAAAGCCTGAAAGCAAAAAGAATGTTAATAAAAGAAACAATTATGCAACTTAAGACACTTTCTAAATGTCCTCATTGTAAAGCAAAACTAGATAAAATAAGATTAGAGAAACCAACAACTTTTTACGAGGGAGAAAAAAGGCTTTCTCCTATTGAAGTTAGGACAAGGCTTGAAAAAATAAATGATGAAGATATAAAATTATTCGGATTTAATCCAGCTGTTTTTAGGCCAGAATGGGCAGTTTTAACCTTATTAGCAATACCTCCTGTCACAATGAGACCTTCCATTACTTTAGAATCAGGAGAAAGAAGCGAAGATGATTTAACTCATAAATTAGGAGATGTAGTTAGAATCAATCAAAGACTCTTTGAGAATATCAATGCTGGAGCTCCAGAAATTATTATAGAAGATTTATGGGATTTATTGCAATACCATATAACGACTTTCTTTGATAATAATATTGCTCAGCTGCCGCCTGCAAGGCACAGATCAGGCCAACCATTAAAAACAATCACAGAAAGAATAAAGAGCAAAGAAGGAAGAATCAGGCATAATTTAGCAGGAAAAAGAACAAATTTCTCAAGCAGAACAGTAATTAGTCCAGATTCAATGATTGATATCGATGAAGTTGGTGTTCCAAAATTAATTGCTATGAAATTGACTGTTCCAGAAAGGATAACAGAATGGAATTTTGAATATTTGAAAGAATATGTCAAAAGAGGTCCAAAAGTATATCCAGGAGCAAATTATATCTCTAGACCAGATGGCAAGAAAAAGAAGATTACTGAAGAAACACAAGAACAATTGCTTGAAGAATTACAAATAGGATATATAGTGGAGAGACATTTAATAGATGGAGATATTGCGATTTTCAATAGACAGCCATCATTGCACAGGATGAGTATGATGTGCCATAAAGTAAGAGTATTGCCAGGATTGACATTTAGATTAAATCCAGCAGTCTGCGCTCCTTATAATGCAGATTTTGACGGAGACGAAATGAACTTGCATATTCCGCAGACAGAGGAAGCAAGGGCCGAAGCAGAGATTTTGATGGAAGTCCAGACACAACTTATCAGCCCAAGATATGGGTTGGGTATAATTGCGTGTAATCATGACTCAATCGCAGGAAATTTTATGTTAACAAAATTACTAGAAATGCCAAGATCAGAAGCAATAGAACTATTAGCTAGTATAGGTGTTGATGATTTTTCATCTTTACCAAATAAAGAAATAGTAAATGGCCGTGAGATTTTTAGTGTTGTTATTCCAAAAGATTTTGATTTTATGGGAAAAGCAAGAGACGGGACTAAAGTTGTAATCCAGAACGGAAAGTTGAAAGAGGGATTTATGGATTCAGCTAATCTAGGTTCAGGTTCTGGGCTTTTAATCAGAAATCTTCATAAAAAGTTTGGCAGCCAGAAAACACTTGAGATTTTGGGATTAATATTTAGATTAGGTGTAAAAACATTGCTTAAACATGGATTTACAGCAGCATTCTCTGATACAGATTTAAAAGAAGAGAACCAGAAAGAGATTAATACAATCTTAACAGAAGCAGAATCCAAAGTGGATAGTTTAATTGAGATATATACAAAGGGAGAACTTGATGCTTTCCCAGGAAGATCTGTAGAAGAGACACTTGAAATTAAGATATTGGAAACCTTAAACAAAGCAAGAAACGATGCAGGAAGAGTTGTTTCAAAATCACTAGACAAATCAAAAAATACCTTAATAATGTCTATTTCAGGAGCAAGAGGTAACATTATCAATTTAGCTCAGATGGCTGCTGTTGTAGGTCAGCAGGCATTGAGAGGAAAAAGAATCGAATTGGGATATAAAGGAAGAACTTTGTCTTGCTTCAAAAAAGGAGATTTAAGAGCATCACAAAGAGGATTCATTAAAAATGGATTCAGGCAAGGATTACAGCCGCATGAGTTTTTCTTTATGGCAATGACAGGAAGAGACTCACTAATGGATACAGCATTGAGAACTCCAAAGTCAGGTTATCTTTATAGAAGACTGGCAAATGCAATGCAAGATTTAAAAGTTGAGTATGATCATACTGTAAGAAATGCTTCAAAGAAAATAGTTCAGTTTCAATATGGAGAAGACGGTATTGATGTATCAAAATCAGAAGGCGGAAAAATCAATGTTAAAAGGATTGTTGATTCTGTCATGGAAGGTGAATAAAAATGTCATCAGATGAAAATAATGCAGTATTCAAAGAATATAAAGATAAGATTCCAAACAATTTGCTTGAGGAAATAAAGTCAAACATTCCAGACAAGATAAACAAGACTCAATTAAAAAAAATTGCAGAAAAAGTTTATGAGGAATATAGGACTTCTTTAATTGAACCAGGAGAATCAGTTGGATTGATTAGTGCGGAGTCAATAGGAGAGCCAGGTACACAGATGACTTTGAATACCTTCCACTTTGCAGGGGTCGCAGAATTTAACGTTACAGTTGGTCTGCCAAGAATCATTGAAATTCTTGACGGAAGAAAAAACATCTCCACTCCAATGATGGAAATTTTCTTAAAAGAGCCTTATTCAAAAGGCAAAGATATCAAGGAGATAGCAGAATCAATAAAACAGACACAGTTCAAGGATTTTATTAAAGAGATAAATCTTGAAATTACTGAAGGAAGACTAGATATAATGTTAGATACTGAGAAGTTAAAAAGAGTAGGGTTAACACAATCTGCGTTAATAAAAGCAATTGAGAAAAGCCTAAAAGGATTTACAATAAAAGATAAAGATAATGTATTATCTATAAAATCAAAAGGCAAGCAGGAAAATGTCACAGAGATTTACAAGCTAAAAGACAAAGTAAAAGAACTTTATGTTTCAGGTATTAAAGGAATCTTACAGGTGTTGCCGGTTAAGAGAGAAGAAGAGTTTGTTATAATAACAGCAGGCTCTAATCTTAAAGAAATCTCAAAACTTCCATATGTTAATAAAAAAAGGACAACAACAAATGATGTTTTTGAGATAGAAGACTTTTTAGGTATAGAAGCAGCAAGACAATCAATAATAACAGAAGTCTATAAAGTTATTGAGAATCAAGGTTTGAATGTAGATATTAGACATATTATGCTTGTTGCAGACATAATGACTTTCTCAGGAAAAGTAAGAGGAATTACAAGATACGGAGTTGTCAGTGATAAGGCATCTGTATTGGCAAGAGCCTCTTTCGAAACACCGATAAAGCATATTGTAGATGCTGCATTAGTTGGTGAATCAGATCCATTGACAAGTGTTGTAGAAAACGTCATGATAAATCAGCCAGTGCCTGTTGGTACAGGATTGCCTGAAGTAGTCATGAAAAAAGGAAAATAAAGTTATACCTTTTATCTTATTTTTTTTCTTTCTCTTTTTTAATTAAATTCCAATAAATTTAAAAACAAAATACACATCTTTTCAAATATGAGATATAAAACAAAGAGTGCGATAATTGGAAGGGCAGGAAAAAGAGATGATTTTGGCAATGGCCCTGTGTTTATACATCTATTCAGTATGAATGATCCTCATAAATTGGCTGATGCTGTTCCTGACAAATTTATAGACGATCATAAAAAGATTCATAAAATTAAATTTTCAGGCTTAGACTTAAGCTTCTTACTTGCAGGTTCAGATATTTTGATAAATGACTTGGAATATATTGAAGTTGAAGAAGAAGAAGGAAAACCAGGCAATCTTCTGATTACAGGCAAGCATAAAAAATAATTTTTCTATATTTATATGATTTTTCGAGTGTCGCTTATTAAATTTTTTAGCGATAAGCGGAAACTATTCTCCCTTATTAAATTAAATTTTTTATTTTTTAGGAGAGTAGTCTCGGCATTAAGAATATGATCTTGAAGATGCCCACACCCTCATATTTTTTTGTTTTTTCCAAATGGAAAACTATTTAAATTCCAATTATTAACTTATTTAACTTATTAAACTAAGTTTAATAAATTAAATTAACTAATTTATAAAAAATATAAAAAATGACTAACATAAATATTGAAATTCCAGATGAACTGCACAAAAAACTAAAAATACAATGTGCAGTGGAAGAAACGACTTTGAAGGATTATATAGTCATAACATTAGAGGAGAAGTTACAAAAAGGCAATAAAAAATAATGAGACTAATAAAAATGATTATAACAAGGAAAGCCAGGCATAAGCTGCTACTCACAGAACACGGTCCGGTTCTGGATCTTTCTAGTAAAATGAGTACACCCCCAAAAACTTTGCCTGGCCCTTATTTTCTCAAATCACAAAATGGCAAATAACAAAACTAAAATAATAAAACTAGTATTTTTACTATTTATCTTATTTTTGATAACTGGAATTTTAATAAATTCAGTTGACTTTTCTCCTGTTGATTTAACACCAGATAATGCAACAACAGAAAATAATTTGCAATGTCTTTGGAATTTTACATTAGGAGCAAAAGTAAATGTTACTTGGTATAATGGTAGCAATCAGTATAATGAAACAAAGATAAATGTTACTAATGTCCAAAATTTACCTGCTTTTATAGCAAAAAAGGGACAGACATGGAATTGTACTGTTGTTGAGTGGAATGATTCAGCAAATATTTGGAGTGATTCAGTTGAAATTAGAAATGCTAATCCTTATCCTCCAGATGTTCAGAATGATACTTTAATAGAGGATATAGAATGGAGTAAGAACCTTTTCGCAGGAGATCCAGATGGAGATTCTATAAATGCTTATTTATGTTTACCAGATTATTTTGATATTAATGATGAAGAAACAATAATTTGGACACCTCTTTCAGAAGATGTGGAGCCTGAAACATCAAAGCTTTATAATTTTACTTGTGTTGTATTTGACAGTGAGAACGCTGTTTCTTCTAAAACATTTTCTTTAAATGTTACTGCAGTAAATGACTTTCCTGAATTTATATTTCCTTCTCCAAAAAATAGTACTGTAAATGAAACTCAAAAATTACAATATTTGATTACATTGGCAGATGAGGAGAACCCAACAGGATTATTTAATCTTAGTTTTAACAATACTGAGATTAATTGCCCCTATAACAGCAGTGAAAAATTTGAGCTTAATAGGACAAGCAATTTTACTTTTATTTTGCAAATGATAAATAATCAATCTCTAACTTATCAGGAGGTGGGGAATTGTACTATTAATCTTAGAGTCTTAGACCCAAGAGATGCATTAAGATATACTGATGACACTTTTAATCTAGAAATCCTTTCTGTTAATCACCCTCCAAATATAACACATATAGAAAGCAAAGGAAGAAACTATAGCCAGGGAGAAGATTTTACTCTTTTGATAAACGCAACTGACATAGATCCAGAGGATTATCTATCTTTTTCTGTCTTTAATCCAAATTGTGACCCAAATCCTTGGAATACTACTGTTCTTGTAGATAACTTAGAAGGCTCTGCCTTGTTGAATGCCACACCTATAAATGATAGCCATATAAAATGCAAGACAATTACTATTTTGGTTGTGGACAGCAGAAATGGGACAGCATCTGAAAATATTACACTAAATTTAACTAATATAAATGATGCTCCAGTGATACATGAACTTAGCTATTATAATAATACAAATGAAAACGTAAATTTGACTAATCTGACAGCATATGCATCTGTACCCTTCATATATATTATAAATGCAACAGATTCTGATATTTTTTATCAAACAGATACCTCTGATTTTTTAACATATGGAAGCAATTCTAGTTATTGCAACAGCAACTGTCCTACATTAACAGTTAATACAACGACAGGAGCAATAAGCTTTTTACCTAATAACACTTATGCAGATCAAAATTATACTTATAAAATAAATGTGACAGATAAATATAATCTAATAGATAATAAAACAATATTTATAACAGTGATACGAAATAATATTCCTTATTTTAATCAAACTCCGCCTAATATAACCGCATATGAAGACGTTTTATTTACGATACAAATAAATGCGACAGATGTTGAGGATAAGCAAGTAACCTTTTCAGATAATTCAACAGTCTTTAACATAACAGAGACAGGACTTATTGAATTCACACCTACTTGTTTTGAGATTGGAAATTATTCAACTAAATTAACAATAAATGATTCTTTTGGAGCAGAAAATGAAAGTATATTTAATCTAGAAATAGTTATGGTGCCAGATACACCAATAATGCCTGTTTTATCAAATATAACTTTATTTGAAAGTCAAACTTTCTCAATGACTATTGCTGCAACAGATGAAGATCTTACCTGTGGGCAAGTAGATAATTTAACATATTCATATGATTTTTTATATGGAAGTTTATCTAATTTTAATTTAGAAAACACAAATAATATAGCAATTGTTTCATTTATATCCTCTATACCTTCACAAGGGAACTATTTGATTAATTTTACAGTTGAAGATTTATATAATGAAAAATCATCAGCCCTTTGGAATCTCACTATAATAAACAGATCTAATCCTCCTATCATAAATAATGTTACTCCTTATGGTTCGCCTTTCTTAACTACTTGGTCTTCAGAATGGATCAATGTTTCATTATTGGGAGATGATTTTACAAACCTAAACATTTCAGAAGATAGTCTTGTTTATTATGATCATAATAGTTCAGATGTAGATAAAAATTCTCTTGTTTTCAACTGGACTGTTAATGGGGATGTTGTAAGCAGCAATAGAAATATTAGCATATACTGGGATTATGAAAGTTCTGGGATTTATAATATTACACTTACTGTTTCTGATATTGTAAACAACACACAGGCAAACTGGGTAAGCTTTTCATGGAATACAACAATAAGTAATTTAAACAGGGCACCAAAACTAAATTTTACTTTATCAAATGTAACAGTAAATAAAACAGAGACAAAAACAAATTATCTTATATGTGGAAACTATATTAATGCGATTTGTAATGAAACAAGATTCTATGATCCAGATGAAGATACTTTAAACTATAATTATACAAACACGACAAAGGTTGCAATCTCAATCACAGGAAACACAGTTACTTTTACAGGCATTGAATTAGGAAATGAAACAGTTATATTCACAGCAAGTGATGGCCATTTGACAAATGTTAGTAATAACATCACTATTTTTGTACTTGAGCTACCTGAGGAAGAAGAAGATGAAAATGAAGGAGATTCAGATAGCTCAGGTAGAAATGTTAATTACGTACCTTATTCAATAACTCAAGAAGTTGAAAAAGAAAAAGAAATTTATTTGGATATCCTTGTACCAGAGCCAGTGACAATTTATCAGAATGATACTTTGAGGGAAGTAATTGGAATTGTAAATACAGGCAATACTACTTTAAGGGGTATACTGCTTTATGCAGAAACAAACCAAAGCAATGCAAATATCTCTTTTTCAAATAATTATTTTTCTGAACTTCTTCCTGGAGAAACAAAAAAGACAGATTTGATAATAACAGCCTTCAAATTGATGAATCATTATGAGATTGTAATTTGGGCTAATGTCAGTGAGCCAAAATATAGGGATAAAGCAATTGTTTATGTGAATGCTATAGAAAAATCAAAAGGCAACCAGTCAATAGTAGCTACAAAAATAACTTTTGCCCAGGATTTATTGAATAGTAATCCTGAATGTTTAGAATTAAACGAGTTTTTGAAAAAAAGCCAAAATCTTATGGAGCAAAAGGAATATGATGAGGCAGCTAAAATAGTTGATTCTGTTATACAGGGATGTAAATATCTTGTAAGCAGGAGTAAATTAAGAGATGAATCACCAAGAGGTATATTTTTAGGTATAGATTTTAGCAATCGTTATCTTATTTTTGCATTAGTCTTATTCCTCTTGATTATAATTGGTGTTACTATATTAACTATAAAACTTAAGAAAAGCAATGAGAAAGAGCAGCAATAAGTTTTTTATTTTTTACTAAGTTTAATTAAAATCCTAGTTAAAGATTTATGCATGTATATGCTAAATTTTTTTTTTATTTTCCATCTTGTTTTTTCTATTATCTTATTATAATCTATAAAATCTGGAAAAATAATTATCATTTTGTCTATATAATTATAACAATTTGCAAGAAATTGTTGATAGAGAAAAAATAGGTTTTTTCCTTTTGATCCTTTTCCATAAGGAAAATCTGTAATTATTGCGTCAGCTTCTAAAATATTCTTCTTTGTTAGTTCTAAGGCATCTCTCATTTCTACCTTATACTTATTTATTTTATAATGGCTTAGGTTAATTCTGGCTCTATTAACCTGTTCTTCATCAATGTCATATCCTATTATCTTAAATCCCATTAGTCCTGCTTCTATTAATATGCCGCCTGAGCCGCAAAAAGGATCTAAAATCACTCCTTTTTTTAATCCAGAAAGATTTATGCATGCTTTTGCTAATTTAGGATGAAGCGAAGTAGGATGTAACCTAGGCCTTAAATGTGCTCTTCTTTTCATATAAGATTTATCTACTTCTTCAAGGAAAAGTCCAGCAAAAACTTTTTTTTCTTTTATAAAAAACTCAATTTTAGTTTTAGGTTTTTTCAGATTTACTTTTGGATTCTTTAATTTATTATATATTAAAAAAGCAATTTCTTTCTCAATATTATTATTTTTTCCATGAACTCTAACACAAAAATTAGTATTATACAAAGACTGCCAATTATATGAGTTTACCTTATTTTTTAAGCTAGATCTATTACAATTGAAAAGAAATTTGTAGATTGCATGCGTATATCCTAATCTTTTCTTTAATTCTAATTCTTTTAAATTGCTACAAATTAACAAATCTTCTATAATTAAATATTTTTTTGCACCTGTTAAAGATAAAACTTCTTCTTTAGCCAATTCTAAATTTGATTCTGAAAGATGAAATATCTTCTTCATATTAACTTGAAGTGAATATCTTTTTTAATATTTTTCCATAAAGAAAAAATATATAAATGGTCTGCCTTTATCCTAATATATGAAAGCCAGGGGGAGGCCAGTAACTTCAGCTATAAGGCAGAATATAGTTGAAATCTTATTTTTTTTAGGGAAGGGTTATGGTTATGACATTTATAAAACATATTGCAGCTTATTTCCTAAAGTTACTTTAAGATCTATATATTATAATTTAAGAAAAGGAATAGAACTAGGCGAGTTTGAGATTGAGAAAATAGAAAAAGAAAAAGGAGATTATTCTTGGGGAGAGATGGCAGAAAAAATCTATTATAAATTAGGAGAGAAAGCAATGCCAAAAGGAGAACAAAGGATAAAATCTTTTTTAGAAAAGCTTAAAGCAAAATAAATAAAATTATACTTTTTATAAGAGTAGAAAAAAGATGGTGGAAAACGAATTATTTGAGTATATAAAGTCATTGAAAGAAAAAGGCATATCGGATGAGGTAATTAAATCTCATCTTCTTAAACACAATTATTCTAATAATATAGTTGATGAAGCATTTAAGGAACAAAAACCCTTAGAAATAAAGGTGAATGTTGAGAATAATACCTCTAACCAAATACAGAATACAACACAGCCATTAACAAAAAAAAGATCTTTTCCAAAGCTAGCTTTATTCTTGATTTTATTATTATTGTTTTTAGGTGGAGCAATAGCAATTATCTATTTTTTTAACATTAAACTACCTTTTTCAGATTCTGACCCTGAAGAATGTAATTCTGTTTCTATAGCAATCCACAAAGAAAGTGAAATGCCAGTGATTTGTGTCTTTCCTGATTATTCAAAGATTCAGTTAATTTTAGAAAACAACGGAGAAAGAGTGATAAACAAAGTTGAAATTAGCCTGAAGGGAAGCAAACAAACAGTAACAGATGAATTAAACAATATTAACCTTATACCTTCTGATGTTTTTCCAAGGGTAATTAGTTATAACTTAGAAACACAAGGAGAAGTAAAACAAATAGCAATCTTACCTATACTTATGTTAGAAAATAAAGAGGAAAAATGTTATAGTAAAACAATTTTTTTTAACAAACTCTCTACTTGTTGATTTTATTATCTATCTTTCTTAATAATCCCATCACTGCATATGCTTCTCTTTTTGAGATCATTGATTGTTCAAAAACCTTTTTCCATACTTTTCTTTGTGTCTCTTTTTTTTCTTTTGTAGCAAAATGGATTTTTTCAATAAGATCATTCATTTTTTTAAGGATTACTTCCCTCTCTTTTCTTGAAGCAGGAAGAATATGTGAATTTATTTTTTCTTTTCCGATTATCTTATATATTTCATAAAAAACAATAGCCGAAGCATGGCTTATATTTAATGCAGGGTATTTTCTTGAAGAGGGAATTGTCAAAATAAAATCACAAACACTAAGTTCTTTATTAGTGAGACCATTTCCTTCATTTCCGAACACAAATGCTATTTTTCTATTAAGATTTTTTGTTATCTTTTTAACAACATGTTCTGGCAAAAGCGGAGTTCTTGTAATATTATAATCTGTACCCATAACAGAAGTCGTTCCTATTATAATGTCAAACTCTTTTTTACTTTTTTTAAAAAAATAATCAAGTTTCATGATTTTTGCTTTTTTTAATATGTTTTTAGCATGCATACTCTTTTTTAGAGCATCCTCATCTAAATGATTACATAAAGGTTCTACCAAAATAAGATTAGTTAAATCAAAATTAGCCATTGATCTAGCTATAAAACCAATATTCCCAGGAGTTTCAGGCCTGACTAAAACAACATTAATCATAAAATCAAAATAAAAAGAATTGATTTAAAAAATTAATTAAATAGCTCCAAAAATAAAACCTAAAATAAACTTGAAAATATTTCTGATTAATGGAAGCAGTAAAAGAGTAGCTAAAATAAATAACCCAAAAAGATTAATGCTTTTCCAAATCTGTTCTCCTTTTTTCTTATCTCTCTTGAAAAAGTATTCAAAGTTCTTTCTGAGCATCTGCGCACCATCTGTAATAAAAATTGGAAACAAATTGATTAAACCAATATTTATGCTGATAAATCCTGTCCAGTTAAATAATTCGTATAACCAAAGCAGAACCTTATAAAACATATTATTAAAAAAAGTATCTTCCTTTAACTTTCTCTCTTCTTCCAATATTAAAATCCCAAGATATGCCTTTGTTTCATCTTGTGGATTTTTTCCTGAAATCATACTATATTCTTCCCCAGAACTTATTTTTAATTTTACTTCTTGCCCAGGCAAAATAGTATTGAGTGCAGTTTCCAAAGTACTTACATCGCTTACTGAATAATTATTTATCCCTATTAATATTGAATTTTCAGATATTCCAGAGTTATAAGCAGGCAAAGTCTCATTTTGTATTATTCCTATTTTGACTCCTATTGTGTTTGTCATGTTTACAACTGCAGAGGCTATACCCATTAGTAAAAGGCCACAGACAAAAAATAAAAGAACATTAGATATTGGTCCAGCTGCAAAAATGGAATGCTGTACTTTATGAGGTTGTTTTGCTAAATCTTTTTCATCTGGTTCAACAAACGCTCCTAAAATTGGGCCAAAAAAAGCAATACCAGAGCTTTTTACTTTTACATTATGGGCTCTTGCCATAATTCCATGCGAAAACTCATGTACTATCATTATTATGAAAAGGCTTATCCATCCAATTACCAAAGGAAAGGTTATTCCTAGTCCAGCAATAGGCAATCCAGGAATAACAGGACTTCCACCCACTGCTCCTGGTTTATCAATTAAGATATCATAAGCCATTTTAACCAATTCAAAAGATATAAAGAAAAAACCAATATAAGCCAAAACAATTCCAATATAGCCCCAGATTTTTATAGCCTTTCTGAATTTTTGGCTGAATTTATCCATTAAATTAATTCCAAACTGTGTCTTTAATAAATAAACAAACGCAGCTTCTTTTGTTAACTTTTTTCTATTAATATAAACAAGCAAGATAATCCCTATATAGAATAGGATTACCCATTTATAATTTAAAATAACAGAAAAAACAGAAATTAAACTCATTTTTTCCTTAAAGGCCTAAATACATGGCCGCCGCATTTTTTGCAAGTGACTTTCTTTGCCAACACCTTCAAATTAGGAGCCTTGATTTTAGATGAGCAATTTCTGCATACAAAAACATTTTTAAAAATTCTTACTTCAGCTTCTGGAAACTTAACCATTTTTTACACCTTTTAATTTTATTCTACTGATTTTAATTGTTTCATTATCTTATCTCCAAGAATGTCCCAATATAAAATATTAACGCCTGGTTTTACTGTATTTTTGAGTTCTTCTGGAATCTTCAAATCAAATGTGTCATAGCTTATCATATCCATAACATTTGCTACGTCTCCTGAAACAGACAAGACATTTGCGTCAAGCTTATCTATTATAGGAACTTCGACACTATCATGCCCTGGCATGACAACGTCTCTTTTCTTTCCGTCTACCATGCCTACTGCGACAATTCTTGTCTTAGCATGTCCGTGTTTTCCTGGCCTTGACGTTGAAGTATCTGAAACAATGCATGCTGCTTCTTCAATAACAACATAACTGCCTTTTTTAAGGCTGCTTACACTTGCTAATTTTGTACCTGCCATATTTATCCCACTCTCTTAGAATTTTTAGACCTTTATAAAGGTTACTGGATATATAAAGGTTTTCTTATTTACTTTATTTTAATTTAGCTTTAACTTTTAAGATCAAATAAACCAAAACTTTTCTTTAAATTTCTCTTTTTTCAAGAACTCTTTTAGTTTTTCCTCTATTTTAGGATCATTGAATTTCTTTTCTTCTATTCTGAAAGCCTTTGAGTGATGCATGTTTCTATTCCCAGAGTTCTTATACTTAATTTTTTTATGGAGCATCTCATGATACATGACATAATCAAGAAGATTTGTATCTTTTTTTAACACACCTGAAATCCTTATTGTGTCTGTGCCATGGTCATATGTTCCCAAAGTATGAAAATTCTTTCCTGCAAACTCAAGATTTGGCATATCCAACATTTCACTGAAATATTCACTATTTATCCTGTTGAATGAATCTTCAAGAAAAGGATCTGTCTTTGTTTTAGGTGTAAATCCAGGAATTTTTTTAATGAATATATCATAAAGCTCTATGTTTATTGTCTTGATCTTTTTTCCATAAATCTTATTAAAAAGAGATTGTAGCAATCCAATTTGGATTTCGTCTGATACAGTTTTCCATGTATAGCTTAATCTGAACTCCATATAATCTTTTGTGTATTTAACTTTAGCATTATAACCCTTGAAAGCTCTAGAATATTTTATTTTAGCGTCAAAGTCAATCTCTTTTTCAGGGAAGAGTTCAATGAAGGCTTTCTTAATGAGATAATGCATTTTTTTTGAAGAAGTTAGTTAATTATTTAACCTTATTCTTTTTTTTGAAGGCAATGATAAAGGCAATAATGGAAAAAACATGGCTTATCCTTGTTATAAGTATGTTATTAGGTCTCCTTTATCCAAACTTTTCTTTTTTTTTAGAACCATATCTAATGATTCTTTTAATTATAATGATAACTTTTTCTTTGAAAGATATTGTCTTAAATAAAATAATTAATATAAAAAACCTTAAAAAGTCTTTTGTGCTTTTTCTGTTTAATTATATAATTTTAACTTCTTTATTAATATTATTAGCTTTTTTGTTTGTAAAAGATTCTGATTATAAAAAAGGATTTGTAATTATGGCAGCTGTGCCATGTGCAATAGTGGTTATACCCTTTACAAAACTTTTGAAGGCAGATACAAATATCTCAACGCTGGGATTAATTACAACTTACTTTCTCTCACTTTTCCTAACTCCTTTGATCATCTGGTTATTTTTCAAGGAATCAATAAATTTTTTTGATCTTTTGAAAACATTATTTCTTCTAGTTATTCTTCCCTTATTTTTGTCTAGGCTACTTAATATATTTAATGGCAGTTTAAAAAAATATGATACTATCATTATTAATCTTATTTTTTTAATTACAACTTATGGATTTATAGCTTTAAACAGAGAAACAATAGTAAATAACTTTTTTTCTTTGAAATCTGTTATTTTTGTTCTTTTCATAAAAACATTTATTCTTACTGCTTTTCTCTATTTTATTCTAAAAAAATTAAAGACACAAAGAAAAACAGCCATTCCAATTATATTATTTACAAACTACAAAAACCTTGGTTATGCAGCATTACTTTCACTGACACTTATCAATAAAGAAGCGGCATTACCTTCTACATTAGGCATACTATTTGATTCTTTTCTTTTTATTTACTTAGAAAAAATATTAAAATACTAGGATTGATATAAAGAATAACAAAACTAATGTACTTCATATCTTAAGATTGCGCCAAATTTTCCCATGTCTCTTAACTGTACTCCTTCTCTTGTCTCTGAGCTTATTAATTGTACCTCTGTTCCAAATTGCTCTGCTATTTGTTCTAGTTCTTCAATAGTATTATCATCCAAATCCTCACTCAATAAAAGGACATCAGCAGCACCCTGCTCAAGTGCTTTTCTTACTTGCATTTCTCCATAAGCAACAGTTTTTGCGTTTTTTGCAAGCTTTTCAAAAAATTTCTGCATTATTGCTTTTTCAGTACTTATTTCCTCAGCCGCCAATATATCCTGGCTCTTATCTACAAGCTCCTGCAACCCAAATTCACCAGTATAACTCAAGTCTTTTACAGCAATTATTTTCTGCACAAGCAGATTAGTAAGATAGCCGCTGTCTATCCATTCTTGTTTTGTAAGACCAGGGCCTCCAACAATTATCCCTTTTATTTCTTTATTTCCTAAGAAATCATTTTTCACATATTCACCGACTCTTGCGAAAAAGTCCTTTGCCGCTCCCAATCTAAGCTGCTCATATCTATGTGCAGACTGCCCACCTGCTCTTGTTTTTCCTGGGACAATAGAGCTTGTTGATGTTAATGGAATAATCTTTTTTCCTACAAGAAGCGCTGTTGTTGCTTCTCTTACATCCAATACGACAAGACCATATGTTTCTCTTTTTTCAGCAATCTCTTTTAATGCATCTAAGACAAAAGTTTTATCACATCGATATAATCTGAAATTTAAGGGTTCAGGAGGCTCCATGCTGAATACTTCAATATCTTGCTGTCCTTCCCTTTCAGCGACATTTCCTGCAAAAACAGCCAGCCCATTATCAGGTGTTCTTTTGAATAATTTCAAGTGTTGCATCATTCTCTCTAATGAATCAATGACATTCTTTCTAGTAGTAGAATCTTTGATATTTGTAGCAGTTCCCTGTTCTTGGGCAAGATGCTGGAGGATTTTAATTATATCATAACCTGCCGGAACATATACAGAAACAAGTTCAGTATGTCTGCCCTTATGCTTTTCCAGATCATGAATAAACTTCAGCAGATGCCTTCTTTGCTTTGAATCTATTGACATACATCTTTGAAATAAAGGCAATTTTATAAAAGTTTTTCTTAATTATAATCTTGTATAGCATCACTTATCTCCCAATAAAGACGGGAAGAAAAATCAACTTTTCCGATTTTTGCTATTTTAGATATATCCTTCTCTAATTTTCCTGCTGTTTCTTTATCTTCATTAAAAAATACAAAAAGCATAGGAGTATTAAAATAAAAAAGAAGCCCTCTTAGTTTAGGATAGCTATAATGTTCTTTTCCTGAATTTTCTTGTTCATAATAAACAACAGTGTATTGGTGATTATAAACACTAACTCCTATTTTCACGTTTCCAATAACCTCTTTTAATAGTTTAATTAAATTAAGGTTTTCATTTTGGGTAAGGTAATATAGTCCATAAGAACTCATTTCTATCTCCATACTAAAATTAATAATATGTTATATTTAAGGTTTTTTTATGGTGTGTTTTTCCAGATTGTTTTTTAAATCTTACTATTAACTCCTCCTCTCATTAAACAAAACATTTAAATACAACCTGTTTTTTACATATTACACTTTCAGGAAGATAAAGGGTTTCTTGGTTTTACAGGGGTGTTGAAACTGAGAAGGCCTAGCTATCCAATACTAAACAAAGCTAAATAAAGCTAAATAAAGCTATTAAATACGGAGGAAATGAAAATGATTAAAGACATACAGTACAAAAAATGCCCAGAATGCGGAGCAGAGAACTTAAGCTGGAATAAGGAAAAAGGAGAAGTTGCTTGTAAATCATGCGGCTTAGTCCTAGATGACAAATTATTTGATTTTGGCCAGGAATGGAGAGAATTTGATTCTGAATCTGCACAAAATCATAGAAGGACAGGAGCACCTTTGACCTATACACAGGAAGACAGAGGGCTAGGGACAGAAGTAGGGACAAAGGCAGACTTATACAAATTATCCAAGAAAGACAAGGATAGATTTTACAGATTGAGATTATGGCAGAGAAGAGTCTCTACAGCAATAGAGTCTAACTTAAGATTAGCTCTATCAGAAATTAAAAGAATAGTTTCTGTTTTAGGATTGCCTGGATATGTGGAAGAAGAAATAGCCAGAATCTATACAGAAGCTGTCCAAAGAGGTTTAGTGAGAGGACATTCAACAGAAGCAGTTGTTGCAGGTGTTGTCTATGCTGTATTGAGAATGTATGATATTCCAAGAACATTAAATGAAGTTTCAGATGTAACAGGAATTGATAAGAAGAAAGTTGCTAAAAACTTCAAATATGTTTCAAGAAACTTGAATATTAGAACGTTGCCAATAGATCCAATGAACTATGTCTCAAGATTTGCATCTGAATTGCAGTTGAAGCCAAAGACACAGACAAAGGCCCTTGACATTGTTCAAGTAGCAATGAAAGAAGAGATAACTTCTGGAAGAAGCCCAAAAGGAATAGCAGCAGGTGCTTTGTACATTGCATCAAAATTGAACAATGAAAG
>CAYMPC010000024.1:0-15711 GCA_964392465.1 uncultured Methanosarcinales archaeon
ACGCAATATTATACTTATTGGGATGGCAATACTGTAAAAACCTTCGGCTTTGAGAAAATGTGCATTGAGCAGTCAGGAAGAGCAGGACAACAAGGCATTTATTATTGGACAACATGGGGATAGACTATCAAAAATCAGATTGTTAGCATATGAATAATAATAACAAGAGCTTATTATATTTTTTCTTCTTTTTTTTAATTGTATATCCTGTTTACTCTCAGCAATTTAATATCAAAGATAGGTATAATAACCCAACTTTTTCAGAAATAGTGATTTTTGATTTAAATAATAATTCTCTTCATGAATTTTCTACACAAGATTATTTTTCTTTGAATCTTCCCAATCAAAAAATCAACATAGAATTATATTTCAATAAAAAAAGTATTCAAAAAATCAGATTTAATAATATGGTTTATAGTGGAAAATTTGAGTTGGGTGTTGAGGAGCCTTCTGTTGATTTTCTAATCATAAATGGAAAAAAGCCGATATCAGCATATGCGATTGACCCAACAAACATTGATTTTGATTATGCAGAGGTTACAGCAGTAGCAAAAGGCACAGAATTGTATAAATGCAAAGAGTATAATTTTACAACAGGTCAGTGTTATGGCAATTTCCAAAAAACAATGGATCTGACACCAGGAACATTATATTCTTTTATTTTAACAAAAGAAGACCCTTTATATACAGAAATATCATATCAAACACAAGGATGCAGTTGTACAAGCAGCTGCACAGTACCAACAGCAGGATCAAATCCAACCTGCACAGCAATCTGCACTGATTATTGTGAAATAAATTTTACTGTTCCTCAGTATGCAGAATCAGGATGGTTAGAAAGAGTCCATTATAATGTTACAATAACAATTGCAGGAACAGGAACAAAAGAAAGTGCTTTACAGAGGGGATGGTTAGATAGAGATTTAATAGAAATGTCAGGAGATGAGACAGTAATAGGAAGCAGCACTACAACAACGACATTGACAACAACTTTTACAAATAACAACATGCCTTCTTCAGGCAGTAATGCGTTTAATGAATTAAACTGCACAGACACATGGGGAAGCAGAAACTGTACATGGTATCCATATATTAATTCTTCTCTAACTTGTTCTGGAAAAAGGCAATCATGCATAACTACAATGGTAATTAATTTTGTAAATTACACGTGGAATTTTACAAGATACAGGCCAAATATTACAATTATCTCTCCAGAGAACAATACAAAAGTTGTAGATTCTCTTGTATATTTTTATTATAATGTAACAGATCCTCAAACTCTCCAAAGTTGCAACTTAAGTATTAATAATATTACTCTTAACGTAACTTTAACTCCACAGAAAAGCGTAATTCTTAATTTTTCAAGAATTTTGACTACTCGTTCAAATATATGGGAAATAAACTGCTCTAATAATGACACAGAGCAAACACATTTAGGAACATCAGGCTTATTGAATTTGACTTTGAATGCAATACCTTGGATTACAAACCATGTTGTTTTAGATCCCATAGACTTAATTGGAGGAAGTAATCTTTCTGTTACTTGCAATGGCACAGCAAATGATTTAGATGGTTTTGGAGACATAACAAAAGTGAACGCCACTCTTTTTTTTGTTGATAAAACACCTGCCTCTCCTGATAATTTAAGCAATCATTATACTAATTCAAGTTGTAATTTATTGACAGGAAGCGGAAATTCAATTGATTTTACATGTGGTTTTGAAGTAATCTATTATGCAAACAATGGTACATGGTATTGCAATACAACTGTTGTTGATTCAGCAGATACAAAAAATACTTCTCAAATCAGCACGACAATTAGACAATTGCTTGCCATAGGTGTTTATCCCGAATTAATAGATTTTGGCAATATGCAAGCACTTCAGATAAGCCCGAATGATATGGATATTAATATCACCAATCTTGGAAATGTGCCTCTTGATTTGAGATTATATGCATATGCTTTAATAGAAAATGACAATCTATCTATGGTTTGTGAAAGAGGCATAATCCCTCTGGAAAATGAAAGATTCTCAATTTTCCCAAGCCAACCCTTCAACAGTATGACAAACGTTAACAATACACTTAATTCTGTTTTTGTTGATATCAATATCCCTAGACAAGTGTATGGGCAAGAGGAGTCAAAAAAGCCTATTTTTTGGAAACTTCAGATTCCTATGGCTACACAGGGAAAATGTAATGGGACTGTTGTTTTTACAGCAATACCTAGGTGATTTTTTCTTTTTTCTTTATTTTTTCAATTTTTTCTCTATATTTATACTAATTAACTAATTAATTAATTTGTTTTTTTAATATATTTAATTATATAATAAACATAATTATCTTTAATATTTTATAATTTAATTGTTTTAATTAAAAAAACAATAAAATTATTTTATTTATTTGTAGTATATAATTACTAAAACGAAACATTTAAATACTAGTAGTGTTATTATTATTATCAAGATACAAAATTGTATACTGATGGGGTTAAATTAACAAAAACAAAACAAGTGTGGAAATAGGGGAAAAGGGGTAAATTAATGGAGATTGAATCTTTGTTCAGCAGCAGCCGATGGGAGATATTAAAAACTCTTTCTCAAGCAAAATTATCTCCCCTTGAGCTAGCTGAAAAGATGAAAACAACTTCTGCTAACATAAGCCAGCAATTAAGATTATTAGAGCTTGGAGGCTTAGTAAAAAGTGAGCGCACAAGTAATGTGGAAAAAGGAAAGCCCAGAATAATTTATTCTTTGTCAGGAGATTCTTCTTTTTTAATCGTAGCTTCTCCAAAATTTACAGATAAAAAAATGCTTCCAATGACACTCTATCATAACATAATGATGAGATCATGGTTTATTGAGGATATAAAATTACATTCTTTAATAGGAGAATTATATTTTAAGATAAAAGATCAAATTAACAATATAGAAATAATAGCAGTTTCACAGGAAACAGAGAATAATGTTATTATAGTAGGTCAAACCCAGAAAATAATCGATTCTTTAAAAAAAACATTATCTGATTTCAAGAAAGTGAGACTTGTTATCTTAGATTCTTCTGAGTTCAAAAAAAGATATTCTGATGACAACTTACTAGTCCTTTATGATCAAAAAGGAATAAAAAAAGAGGTGGGGAAAAATGAATAGACTATGGGAAATACCCATAACAGTGGAGAATATAGAGAGAATGGCGTTCAACCAGATAAGAGCAATTACAATTGCTAAAACAAGGAGGGGTTTGATATGAAAGGAATAAAAATATTTTGGACAATGTTATTTTTGACAATATTAACAGCTAGTTTAGCACTAGCTCAGCCGCTTGGTGCAAATCTTACTAGAGGAGAATCCACTAGAGGAACAGATCCAATAGCTACAACTCAAGATGCACAGGCAGGTAATATTACTGGTTTGAATATAAACCAAACAAGAATTTCAAGCATATGGCAAGGTTTCTATGGAAACGTTTCAGGTGAGATTGTCATGGAAAATGCTGCAGGAAACAACTTTTATGATTGGACTCTTGCTGCATTAACAGGAGAGGTTTATGCATCAAGACTATCAGTAGCTGATTGGAGTGGTGTAGCATGTACAAGTAGTGCACAATGGGAAACAGAGGAAACAGCACTTAATATTCCTTCAACATCAGTAGAGGGAATTAATGAGACATTTAGTTCAACATTACATGATCCTTTTGATGTCGGAGCAATACCTATTGACGATTGTCCTTCAACAAGACCTTACAACAGTTCAGGAATGCCTGGAGATTTTTGGAACGTTTTAATTAACACAGATGCCACAAATGTAGTATATGTTTCTGTGCTAGCAGACGACTCAAGTGCATTCGATGGAGGAACAGCAGACTTTGAAATATTAGTTCCAACAGATAAAAGTACAGGATTAGCAACATACTACTTTTATGTAGAGCTAGATTAAGGAAAGAACAGGATTATAGGAGTAACAGATAACTATATTGACAGATAACTAAAGGTGGAAAATAATGCTCAAAAAAAATAAAACAGAGATGAAGAGAGTGAGGCTTATACACACTATAATACTAACTATAATAGTATTCTTGTTTACTCTGAGCATTATTAATTCTGTTTATGCTCAGCAGACAGGAGCTACAATTACAAATATAAGTACTTCACAAAAATCAGCTCAGCAAGCAGACTGGAATAATCAAAGTAAAGGAGCAATACATACAGTTAATCTAAATGCAGAGCAGCAAGATCAAAAATGGAAAGCCTATGTTGGAAATGTTTCATCTACTTTTGTTTTGGATGATGAAAATGACTATTCAATATACCAATGGTCAGTTGATAGTTTTACAGGGCAAGTCTACATAACAAGAAAAACAACAGCTCCTACTTGGGGAAGTTTGTCTTGTGCCACTGAAATAAATAAAACAGTAGAAGACACAAGCTTGGGTCATATATCTACAGCAGCAGACAGTATCAACAGGACATTTGTCACAAGGACACACAATAATATTACCATAGGAGCAAGCACAGTATACAACAACACATGTTTTGCAACAGTGACATGGCAGAATAACGCAAACCATGAACAAAATAGTTCAGCACCTTTCCAGGAAATATTATTAATAGATGATGTTGCCTTAGTCTACACTGTTTTTGTGGAGAATGATAAAATAGGATATAGAGGAGACGGAACAACATATGATTTTCAGGCAATAGTGCCTGATAATGCAACCTCTGGCAGCACAGCAATACCTTATTACTTTTATATTGAGCTGAGATAATTTTTATTTCTTTTTTATTAATTTTATATCAAAAACTATTTAAACTTCATTAAATAAATTATATCTATGTCTCAGGAAAAAGAGTATATGCCGCAGTACATAAAAGAAAGTTTTCCCAAAAAAAGACAAAGAATTTATATTAGGGAGAGAAGGCCATTTGAGATTTTTTGGTCAGAAATCCTTATCATGCTATTTATAATATTCATGCTAGTCATGATCTTCATGAATTACATGTCAAATCTAGAATACCAAGCTACTAAAACAACAGAGGAAAAAGAAATCAGCGAAATTGATGTAGGTATTGGTATTAATAAAGAAAACTTTTCTTCAACTAAACAGATGTTCCTTTTTCAAAATATTAAATTCACTTCAACCCAATCTTTTTAAATAAGAGACTATTAGTTAAGTTATTCTAAATATTAATATTTGAGGTGATACCAATGTTTGAACTGCCAAAATTAAATTATGCATACAATGCTTTAGAGCCGTATATTGATGAACAGACTATGATTATTCATCATTCAAAGCATCATCAGGCTTATGTAGATAATGCAAATAAGGCATTAGAGAAATATCCTGAATTGTTAAAGCAGAAAGTAGAAGATTTGCTAAAGGATTTAAATAAAATCCCAGAGGATGCAAGACTCGCATTTAGGAATCATGGAGGAGGAGTTGCAAATCATAATTTCTTCTGGAAAATAATGGCTCCTAAAAAAGGAGGAGAGCCAAAAGGAGAATTAAAAGAGGCTATTGAAAAAGAGTTTGGAACTTTTGAAGCTTTCAAAGAAAAATTTACAAGTGCAGCAATGACTAGATTTGGAAGCGGATGGGCATGGCTCGTATATAATAAAGGAAAACTAGAATTATATAATCTTCCTAATCAAGACACTCCATTAAGTGAGGGTAAAATCCCTTTATTAAATCTTGATGTTTGGGAGCACGCATATTATCTTAAATATCAGAACAGAAGAAAAGACTTTGTTGATAATTTCTGGAATGTTATAAATTGGGATGAAGTAGAGAGAAGATTAATAGAAGCAAAGAAGTGAAAATATGTTAAAAATAGGAGAAAACGCGTCAGATTTTACTCTTCCTGATCAAGAAGGAAATCAACATAAATTATCAGATTACAAAGGAAAAAAAGTAATTCTCTATTTTTATCCTAAAGATATGACTCCGGGCTGCACAATAGAAGCGTGCAGTTTCAGAGATGATTTTGCAGAATACAAAAAAAGAGGAATAATTATTTTGGGAATAAGCGGGGATTCTGTTGATTCACATAAAAAATTCTCAGAAAAACACAGTTTGCCTTTTACTTTATTGGCAGACTCTAAAAAAGAAGTCTCTGACAAATATGGAGTCTATGGAGAAAAGAAATTTCTAGGAAAAACATTTTTAGGAGTAAAAAGAACAACCTATCTAATAGATGAAAAAGGGATAATAAGGAAAGTCTATGAGAAAGTTGATGTGGGAGAGCACAGTAAAGAGATATTGGAAGACATAAATAACTTATAGTGTATTGTGATTTTTTTCTTTAGTCTTCCTCACATTTTAACAACATATATAAATCAAATTTACTTTTTATTCTATAATTGTAAATAAGGTGATACTCATGAATAAATTATATGACACTATAATCATTGGGAGTGGAGTAACTGGCTTAGCTGCCGGAATGTATGCAGGAAGACTAGGAATGAAAACACTAGTTATAGGAGAGGCTCCAGGAGGAACTATTACTTTAACTAATGTTGTTGAAAATTATCCAGGGTTCAAGAAGATCACAGGGCAGGAATTGGCAGATAATATAAAAGAGCATGCTCTTGATTATAAGGAATTTGTTGAATTGAAAGATGGAAGAGTAACAAAAATAGAAAGAAAAAATGAAAAAGAGGCATTTACTCTTTTTCTTGAAGAAGAAGTCGTATATGGAAAAACAATAATCTTTGCAACAGGGACAAAATGGAAGGAGTTAAAAGTTCCTGGCCATGATGAATTCAGAAATAAGGGAGTACATTATTGCGCTTTATGTGATGGTTTTTTTTACAGGAATAAAATAGCTGCAGTTGTAGGGGGAAGCGACAGTGCTGTGAAAGATGCTTTGGTGTTAGCAGAACATGCAAAAAAAGTATATCTTATTATAAGGGGAGATCAATTAAAGGCAGAACCCATAAATATCAAAAGAGTTGGAAATAATGAAAAAATTGAGGTAGTTACAAACACAAACATAATAAAAATAACAGGAGACGAAAAAGGAGTAACTAAAGTAATACTTGACAAACCTTATAATGGAAACAACGAGTTAGAGCTAGAAGGAATTTTCATAGCAATAGGTCATATTGCTTTGTCAGATTTAGCAAAAACTCTCAATGTTACTTTAAATGAAAAAGGAGAAATAAAAATAAACAGGAATGCAGAGACAAACATTCCTGGGGTTTATGCAGCAGGAGATGTAACAGACAGTCATTTCAAGCAGGCAATAACTGGAGTTTCAGAAGGAGTTACAGCTGCACATTCTGTTTATGAATATGTTACTTCAATAGAAATTGGATTTTCAAAGTAAAACCCTATCCTCTTTAATTTTTTTCTCCTAATAATTTATATAAAACAGATCCTATAAACATCATTATACTGCCAGCAATTATGACAATACTACTTAAATTAAATATCATTAGAATACTAGTTATAAATCCCAATAAAGCAAATATAGGAAATTTACCTATATTAAAAGGAGAATGAAATATTTCATGTTTATGCTGTTTATATCTTGATTTTATAAGTGCTAGATTAACAATTGAAAAAACAATAAATATTGAGAAATTTGTAATTTCTGCAACAGTTTCAATATTGCCGAAAAAGACAAATGCAACTGTCAAAAAACCAGAAATTATTACTGCAATATAAGGTGTTTTTGTGAATTTGTTTATCCTTGATATAAATTTTAATTTTACATAATCCTGACTCATGCTGTACAGCATCCTTGAAAGAGCAATAAGTGACATAATTATTGTGTTGCCTGTTGAGACAATTGCAATAAGAGATACAATAAAATAAACATTCTTACCCATCAATGCCTGTGCAACCTCAGCAAGGGGAGCAGAGCTTAAAGAAAGCCTTTCCCACCCAATAACACTTATTGCAGAAAAGGCAACAAGAATATAAAAAACAGTGCTTATACCTAAAGAAGATAATAAGGCTAGGGGAATAGTCTTCCTAGGATTTTTTGTTTCTTCTGTAAGTTTTATAACACTCTCAAATCCAATATATGCAAAAAAAATAAGAGATGCAGCTTTTAAAACACCTGAAAAGTCCTTTGGCATTACAAAATAATCAACACTGCCAAACCTTGGTAAAGAAAACATGATAATCATCAACAATCCTAAAATACTCAATGCTGTAAAAAGGAGATTAACCTTCATAGATTGTTTAATCCCAATAAAATTTATTATAGAAAAAACAAGGATTGCAATTATAGCAGTTATTATTGTATTATTAAACCCAATAAGATTGTTTAAATAGCCGGCAAAGCCCAAAGACACAGCAGCAGCACCTATTATCAAAGAAAGTATTACAAGATAGCCTACTATAAAAGCTGTTCTCTTGCTGAAATTATGCTCTATATAAGAATATTCCCCTGAATCTTCTGTATAAATAGAAGAAAGCTCAGCATAGCTTAATCCAGTAAGGAAAGCAACAAAAGCAGAAATAATAAAAGAGAGCCAGACAGCATTTCCGGCATGACCAGCAGCCGCTCCAATTAAAACATAAATACCTGCTCCAACAATAATTCCAACGCCAGCAGCAGTTGCCTCAAAAAAACCAAGATCTCTCCTTAAAGTTAAAGCTTCTCTTTTATGTCTCTTGAACATTAATTAATTTTTTAATAGTGGAGTTTATAATTATTTTGGTTTGGATATTAACTAAATTAAAAAAAATAAAAAATTAATCAAAAAACATTTTCTTAAAAAGAGGTATCATTGAAATAACAGCTAGGACTAAATACCAATATCCTTCTATTCCTAATACTAATTCTCTAAATCCTGTCCAAGCAGTTATCAAGAAAAGAGTCATGAAAAATACTGTTAATTTCACAAGAGAGATATCATACCATTTCATGCGTTTAACAACTTTTTCCAGCCATTTGATTATTTTCATATAATCACCTCTTTACTTATATGTATTTTTAGGTTTAAAAAAGTTTGTATAAATAAAAATCAATTGAAGAAAAATAAAAAATTACTCTCCACTATAGCTTATCTCTGAATTATCTCCTACATTCAGTTTCTCAATAATATCGCTAACAGTAGCATTCTCTCCTATTAAAGAATCTGTGAATTGGGCATTCTCAATTACAGCATTTTTGTTGATGATGCTATTTTTTATTATGGAAGTATTAATTTTTACATCATCTGCAATTGATACATGTGGTCCTATTATGGAATTTTTTAATATAACTCCTTCTCCTATGAAAACAGGTGGAATAATAATAGAATTTTCTTCATGTACTTTTGGATTTCCTCCGTTTTTTTTTTCTAATAAATATCTATTTGTTGCCAATAATGTTTCTGGCTTGCCGCAGTCAAACCATCCATCCATTTGGAAAGTTGTCATATCAGCTCCTTTCTCCAGCATAATTTTAAAAGCATCTGTTAAATAAAACTCTCCTTTTGTTTTTCTATCTGTTTTTATCATTTCATTTAATGCTTCAAAAAGCAATTTTGTATTATTGATAAAATAAATTCCAATCATAGCATCCATCGGCTTTAAAATATCTGGCTTTTCAATAACATCAACAATTTTTTCCCCCTTCATTTCAACTACTCCAAATCTTCTTGGATCTTCAACTCTCTTTACAGCCAATGCTCCATCTTTAGTTGTCTTAAGGCCTTTTTTCATATCACCAACAAAAATAGTATCTCCAAAAATAATCAATATCTTTTCATCTTTTTTCACAAAAGGTTCTGCAAGAAAGATAGCATGCCCAGGACCCATTGGTTTGTCCTGCTGAGCAAACGCAAAATTCATCTCTGGATAATTTGTTTCTACATAATCTTTAATTTTATTTCCTAAATATCCCAAAATAAGCACAACATCTTTTATCCCAAGTTCCTTTACTTGATCGAGTATATGCCCTAAAATAGGTTTGCCTGCCACATGTAATAATGCTTTAGGCAGGGTAAAAGTATGCGGTCTTAATCTTGTTCCAAATCCAGCTACAGGAATGATTGCTTTGATTTTTATCACCTTTTTATGTATATACATCCTTAATAAAAGTGTATTATTTAAAGATTTAGGTTAGAATACTTTATCTTACCAACTGCCCAGTCAGTTGACACCTGCCATAAGGAAGACATAAACAGCGTTTAGTCTTCCGAAGATTATCTTAAGAAGCGCTTCTTGTGTCGCTGTGTGCATATTTGAAGAGAACAGCAGAGACTACTCTTATTATTTATTAATTTAAGAATATTCGTTTACTTAACTTTTATAAACAAACCAGTTTTCTAGATTAAAGATGATATCCGAAGACAAAATAAAAGAAATAAGGCAAGCATTGATAGAATCAGCTCGTCCTTTGATATTTTTTGATGACGATCCAGATGGATTATGTTCTTTTTTGCAATTCTATAAATTAAATCCAGAAGCAAAAGGAGTAATATATAAAGCGCCAGGTCCTTTAGATGAAAAATTTCTAAAAAAAGTTGAAGAAGTTCAGCCAGATAACATTTTTATTTTGGATATTGCCCAAGTCTCACAGGATTTTTTAGATAAAATAAGCAACGTATACTGGTTGGACCATCATTCTCCTTTGGATAAAAAAAAAGTAAATTATTATAATCCTATGATAGAAAGCAAAGGGCAAGATAACAGGCCCACGAGTTATTGGGCATGGAAAATAACAGAAAACAATACATGGCTTGCAATGACAGGATGTATAGGAGATTGGTTTCTTCCTGAGGACATTAGACAAAAATTTTCAGAAGAATTCCCAGATTTATTAGCTAAGGAAATAAAAAAACCAGAAGAGGCATTATTTAATTCACCTATAGGGAAACTTTCAAGAGTTTTTTCCTTTATATTAAAAGGGCAAACAAAAGATGCAATGGCATGCATAAAAACACTTACAAGAATCAAGGATCCTTATGAGATTCTGGAGCAGAAATCCTCTCAGGGAAGATACATCTGGAAAAAATATCTGAAAATAGAGAAGGGCTATCAGGAAATTAAAAAATCAATTATTTCTCAAGAGGGAAAATTATTATTATACACTTATTCTGAGCAAAATATGGCAATGACTTCAGATTTAAGTAATGAACTTTTGTATGAAAACCCAGATAAATTTATTATAATAGGAAGAGAGCGTTCAGGAGAAATGAAATGTTCATTGAGGTCAGCAAAATATGAAGTACTTCCAATATTGCAGAATGCATTAAAAGATGTTAATGGCTTCGGAGGGGGGCATGTACATGCTTGTGGGGCAAATATAAAAAAAGAAGATTTTGATAGGTTTGTAGATAACATTAAGCAGCAGCTTTAATCTTTTTGATTTTCTTCTTTTAATTATTGTCTTAATTCTTGTATTCCTTTTTAAGTTACAATAAATATTTAAATAGATTAATATATTACTAACAAAATACTAAATAATTTAAAGGGGTGATTACAATGAAAAAACTAATTTTAGCTATTATTTTATTAGCAGTTTTATCTGCAAGTTCTTTTGCAGAAGTTATGATAAGCGAGATAATGTACAATCCTTTAGGCACAGAAACAAAGAAAGAATGGATTGAAATATATAATAAAGGAGAAAATGCACTAAATATATCAAGCTGGAAGATACAAGACGGAACAACTCTAAGAACACTTCTATTTTATAGAGGAGAAAATCTTATAGCTCCTGACTCTTTTGTTCTTATTGTTAGAAGCGGAGAGAATTTTTCAAATGAATATCCTCTATACACAGGAACTATTTTCGAATCAAGTTTCTCCTTAACAAATTCTGGAAAAGAGATTTACCTTTTAAATGAGTTTAATGAAGTTGTTGATTATGTTGCTTACACAGATTTATCAGATGAAGGCTATACAATAGAAATAAACGACAGTAGTGCGGATAATAGTCTTATTGAAAATTGGATTCTTGGAATATTAAATGGAGATCCTGGAAATATAAGAAAAACACAAGAAGAAAACCCAGATAATGATACAACAGATGATGAGAAGGAAGAAGAAGACAATCAAGAAGAAGAAAATGATAACGCAGATCCAAATGGTGTTCCAGAATTTGGGATGTTTGGAACAATAATTATACTTACTTTAGCAGTAGTGATATTATTTAGAAGGAGAGAATGATTTAAGAGAAAAATTTAGCCCATCATTCCTTTCATGCCGGGCATTCTCTTCATCATTTTTTCCATATTTTTCATATTTCCGCCTTTGAACATCTTCATCAATTTTTTAGACTGCCTATATTGCTTTATTAACTCTCTTACTTCTTTTGTGCTGACACCAGAACCTTTTGCAATTCTATCAATTCTATTTCCAGAAATAAGCTCAGGATCCTCCAGTTCTTCTTTTGTGCAGCTATCCATGATATAGCGCCATTTCTCTAATTTTCCCTGCTGGACATCAAGCATTTCTTTTGGCATTTTCAACTGTCCCATTCCAGGAACCAATTCCATGATTTTTGATAATGGTCCCATTTTTTTCATTGCCTGCATCTGTTCATATAAATCAATTAAATTGAATTCTCCCTTGATAAATTTCTTGCTCATGTCCATTGCTTCTTCTTCAGAAATAGCTTCTCTTGCTTTATCCAATAAAGCTTCAATATCACCCATGCCAAGTAATCTTGAGACAAAGCCTTTTGGATTGAACTCTTCAAAATCATTTATTTTTTCACCAATGCCAATAAACTTTACAGGTGCTTTTGTTACAGCGCAAGCAGATAAAGCACCACCACCTTTTGCAGTGCCTTCCATCTTTGTTATAATAACACCAGTAATATTGCAAGTTTCATGAAAAGCAGCTGCCTGTTTTTCTGCAGTCTGCCCTATGTCTCCGCTTATAACTAAAAGTCTTTCATCTGCTTTTACAAGTTTATTTATCTTATTTAATTCCTCAATTAATTCATCAGAAAGAGCATCTCTTCCTGCAGTATCTACAATAATCAAATCAAAGTCTTTTAGCTTGTCTTCAAACTTTTTGTAAATCTTTTCAGGATTTTTTTCTTTTTCATCCCCAAAAACAGGAACATTCAATTGCTTGCCTAATTGTTCTAATTGCTTGAATGCAGCAGGTCTCCATACGTCCAATTGTATGAGTGCAATTTTTGCAGCCCTTTTCTGGAAAAATCTTGCAAGTTTTCCTGCGGTTGTTGTCTTTCCTGATCCAAATAAACCAACAAGCATTATCTTGAAAGGTTTTTTATTCAGCTCAATCTTAAAGCCATCTCCTCCCAGGAATGAAACAAGCTCTTCATAAACAATATTTATGAGATGTTCTTTTTTAGTTAATCCTTTTGGTGTTTCCTCTTCAATGGCTCTTTTCTTAATTTTATTAGATAAATCAAAAACAAGCTTGACATTGACATCAGATTGAAGCAAGGCTCTCTGAATTTCTTTTATCAATTCATTAATAAGTTTTTCATCTACAAAAACAGACTTAGCAATCTTTTCCAAAGTGGATTTTAATGAATCACCTAACTTTTCTAAAACCATAAGTCATTAAAATGGTGTTTTTTTTATAAAGGTTTTGAAAAAATAATAATAACAAGAATC
This sequence comes from uncultured Methanosarcinales archaeon, assembly GCA_964392465.1. Taxonomy (GTDB): domain Archaea; phylum Nanobdellota; class Nanobdellia; order Woesearchaeales; family GW2011-AR15; genus JAAXVZ01. The sequence goes on from CAYMPC010000024.1 coordinate 13,533, forward strand.
AATATTAGTAATTTTTATATAATCAAAAAATATTAAAAAAACAAGGTGGGAATTTGAAATTTAAGTTATTAATATGTTTAGTAATCTTTTTTATATCTATAACTCCTGTTTATTCAGCAGTTATAGGAGTAAGTCCAAGTATAGCGCGTTTTCCAAAAATGCTTAAAGGAGGTTATGCAGAAGTTAATGTTGTTGTCACAACCTCAACAGAGATGCCTTTGAAAGCGCATTTTGCAAAAGAGGGTGAAATAGCAGATTGGATTATCCTTGATCCAAATGAAGAAGATTTCATATTTTCAAGGGAAGAACCATATAGAGTTAATTTGATAATACAACCTCCTCAAGATGCAAAAAATGGTAATTATAGTGGTATATTAAAAATTACAACAGATGAGTATGCTACTGTTGAAACAGGAGCAGGATCTTCAGTAATTGCGCAAGTAGGACTTTTGATATATGTTGAAATAATTGGAGATGAAATAATAGTATGCAGGGCAGGAGCCATTTCAACGACATCTGCAGAAGTAAACCAACCTTTTATTATCAGAACAACAGTCTATAATGATGGAAATGTAAGGTTAAGACCTGAGATAAAAGTAGATGTATGGGATCAATATAAATCACAAATTGTTTTTTCTAATACTTTCTTAGGAGATCAAATACTTCCGACAAGGAGCAAAGAAATAATAAAAGAAATACAAAACAATCTTCCATTAGGACAATATTTTGCAGATGTAATTGTAAAAGAATGTTATGTTACAAAAACAACAACTTTTGATGTAGTTGAAAAAGGACAAATTGCAGATTCAGGAGTTTTAATTGGTATAAGGACAAATGATTTCGGATATACAAATGAACCTCTTCCTATTGCTCCTTTATTCGAAAACAACGGAAATAGAAAAGTTATAGCTCAATTTAAAGGAGAAATAAAAAATCTTCAGACAGGTAAAATTGAAACAGTATTAGAATCTGATCAGCTAGAAGTCAATCCACAAGAATCCATAGAATTCAGATTATTTTGGACACCTGAAGAAATAGGCGAATATCAAATATCAGGGAGAGTTGTATATAATAATAAAATCACATTCCAGGAGCAGAGCAAAGTTGTAAAAATTATAAAGGGAGATAGCAAATTCAAATTTCCTTCCGAACTTCTTTTTATTTTCTACATTATAATCGGTTTGATTATATTAATTTTAATTGGAAAAATAAGAAAAGCAAGAAAGAAAAGAAGATTTTAAAAAAACAAATTTATTTTTTCTTTTGTTCAAAAGAATAAGCTGGTTTTTGTACTTCCTGCAACCACATCAATCCAATTCTCATCATGTCTTTATTAAACTTGTCAGAAACTTTGTAAACTTTGTTATAAAGATCATAATCAATCATACCCATGCTTTTCATAGGTGTTAAAATTCTGTCGTAGAATTGTCTCTTATTATAGGAGATCTTTACTTTTTTTCCGACATAAGGAGGTTCATCAATTTCACCTACAAGTTCTCCTTCATGCAGTTTTGTTGCAAACACAGACATCTCAGTTTTTCCAATCTGTCCGTTATTCTGTTTCATATAATTCATAAGAAGTTTTGCAACTATTTCTTGTTGTTTTGTAGCAAAAATAACTTCAAATACATCTTCTGGAAGATTAAATCTATCATACAATATTACCATGTGTATTCCCCCCGAAATACGCCAATAATATACATGGTAGTATACAGATATTTAAAAACTTTTCCTTGATTTGGTAATTATATGATTGTGTGAGTATGTATTACTATGTGAGTTTTATTTTATGAATCCTTCTCTATCAAATATCAAAAGAATTATAAACCCTATATCAGTATCCTAATTAAGATGAGTAAAAAAAATTCAACTTTATCTAAAAATGTTAAAATAATTGTTGGAAAATATGATAAATATAATGATTGGGTCCAAGATAAAAAAGGATATTTTTTAATAAGAATAAATAAGAAAAAAAAGATTATTGAAGTAGGCTATTGTAAAAAAAATAATATTGTTGAACTAATAGTTCATGGAAAAATACCTCAAGAGATTTATTATACCCTTCTTAAAAAAAAACTTATTTCCAGATGGGAGCATGCAGCATATTTAGGAAGAGAACTGGAAAAGGCATATCTTGCATTGAAATATAACCTTGAATATATACAAGATGATGAACTTA
>CAYMPC010000025.1:0-11240 GCA_964392465.1 uncultured Methanosarcinales archaeon
GAGTGTAATTTCCCTCGTCTAAATCCAATTCATCCTCAAATCTAGAGCAATTTTCACATTTTTCATTATAATCCTCAAACTTAACAGTTATTGAATCTAGTGTCACATTTGAAATAACCTTAATATCTATTTCTCCTATATCATATGTTTTTGCAGTAGGTCTTACTACATTTAAAGTAAAATCCTCTTCTTCATGTATTTCAGGAAGTTCAATGCTAAATTCAACAGAATCATTGTAAGATTCATTCCCTTTTCTGCCATAAACAAGAATAGTATGATTACCTTCCTCTACTTCAATTAATCCTGAATATGCAGAACAATTCTCGCATAAGAGTATTTCTGAACCATCATCAAGAACATAACTAATGTTGTCAAGCTGCTCGCTATGAATAATATCTAATTGTATTTCTGTTATATTATTATATATTTCATTATCTGGTTCATTTATTTCAATTGCATTAGCTGTTGCAATTGTAAACAGCATTAACAAAACTAAAAGCATTGTGTTTATTATTTTCATGATATCATCCTCCATGCAAACTGGAAAGTGAAAGTTATATATATGAACTTGCTGGAAACCGAAAAGAAACCATAGGAAATTTTAAGAAATATACTTAATTTCTAAAGATAATGATTGAAATAGATGGCTCTTATATGGAAGGAGGCGGACAAATTGTCAGGACAGCTCTTGCTTTTTCTACGTTAATGGGTCAATCTTTCAGAATAAATAATATTAGGAAAGGACGACAAAAGCCTGGATTAAAGGCACAGCATTTGTTTGCTATTAAAGCTTTGAAAGAATTATGTAACGCAGAGGTAAAAGGAGATGAATTAGGAAGCGAGTATTTAGAATATACTCCAGGAAAGTTAGATTTTCATAATCTCAATATTGATATAGGAACAGCAGGCTCTATCACTTTATTATTGCAAGCAGTCCTTCCTGTTGTCATGTTTTCGGATAAAAAAATTATTGTGAAGATAACAGGCGGAACAGATACAGAACATAGTATGCCTGTTGATTATTTTATTGAAGTTTTTCTTCCTCATCTAAAAAAATATGCAGATTTCAATATAGAATTTATTCATAGAGGTTATTATCCAAAAGGAGGAGGAAAATTAATCCTGAAAATAAAGCCAAAATATTCCATAAATGGTTTCAAGACTTTTATTGATTTTTTAAGTTTCATAAGAGAAGAAGATAAAAGAATAAATCTGATAGAACAGGGAAAATTGATTTTTATAAAAGGGATAAGCCATGCTTCAAAAGAATTAATGAATGCAAATGTTGCAGAGAGGCAGGCAAGGCAGGCAAGATTTATATTAAATAAATTCGGCTCACCTGTAAAAATAGAATCTCATTATTCTGATTCTCTTTCTGTTGGATCAGGAATTACAGTATGGGCCTTATTTTCAAAAGATGAAGAACTGAATTTTGACAATCCTGTTATTTTAGGATCAGATGCATTGGGGAAGAAAGGAAAAAAAGCAGAAAAAGTAGGAGAGGAAGCTGCTTTTAATTTAATAAAAGAGGTTGAGGCTAAAGGTGCTGTTGACAGCCATCTTGCTGATCAATTATTGCCATTTATGGCGCTCTTCAAAGGAAAGATAAAAGCAGGAAAGATAACAGAACATTGCAAGACAAATATGTATATTATCGAGAAATTCTTAGATGTTAAATTTAGAATAAATGAAAAAAATATAGAAATAATTTAATTATCTGTTTCTTCCTATATCCGCCAAGTTAATCTCATCATACAATGTTCTGATAAGGTTATGAACAGATTCTTTTTCCCTGTCGCTTGAAAACTTAGAGCCATAATATTTATCTCTCACTTGGTTGTAGAATACTTTTGCTTCTGTAACTCTATTGCTCTTAACTAAGTCTCTGCATGTATCTATTAATTGATAGATACTATTACCTCTTACAACACTAGGAATAGAAAGATTATTTACAAAATTCATGTCATCAATATTTATTCCTGTGCTTTTCAGCATACCTAGCTGATTATGCAAATATTGTTCAAATTCATCATCAACAAGTTTTCCTTTTTCAGATTCAATTATATCTTTTTGATATTCTACTGCAACACTTTTTTTATCTACATTTCTCTCTTTTTTATGTAAAACAGATTCTCTCACTGAAATCTCTTTTTCTTTTGTTTCTAATTTCTTTCTTTTTTCCTCAAGGTTTCTTAAAATGCTCTTTTCATGCGCCTCGAGAGTATCTAATCTCTTCATGTATTCTGATTCTCTTTTTAGTAAATCTTCTTCTTTTTCTTTTAGCAAAACATCCTGTTTTTCTAAGTCTCTCATAATCTTTTCATATTTCTTTGCTTTTACATTAAGGTTGATTGTTCTATCTTCAATTTCATTTGCTGTTAATTTAATCTGATCTTCTCTTTCTTTCAATAACTTATGTCTCTCATCAACTTCTTTTTCTTTTGCTTCTACATCTGATTGTTTCTTTGCAAGAATCTGGCCTCTTTTGAAATAATCTTTTTCAAGATTGATAAGGTATTGTGTCCTTTCTCTTATATCATGATCAAGTCTTCTTCTCAAATTTTCTATCTGCTCAATTTCTCTCCTGTATGTCTCATCATGTGTAGATAATTTAATTTCCTTTTCTGTTAATTTCTGTTCTTGTAAACTAAGTTCTTTTCTTCTCTGCTCAAGTGCCTCTAAAACACCAACAAGCTCTTCATGTCCCTCAAGTTCAATGATTTTATCTTCATCAAACTGTTCGGATTTCTTCATGATATCTATCTTCCTTCTCTCAGTTTCCAGCTGCTTTATCACTTCAGAAATTCCTTTTTCATCTTTGATTTTTGTCTTCTTAAGCTTTTGTTTAATATTTGTTATTTTTTTTGCATTAGAAATAAGTGATTTTGCCTGTGACTCTGGTATCTTAATCTTTTTTGACAAAGTTTTAAAATCATATTTTAACAAATGCTCTGCTGTTTTAATTCCTGCTCTTTTCAGTTTTTTCTCTCTTGCCTCTCCTATGCCTTTAACATTTTGCAGAGGCGTTGTCTTTTCTATATAGGCTTCCCCTTCTTCCAACATTTCTTCTTCTCTAACAAAATGCTCTCCTTCCTCATACATTTCATCTTCTCTCTGCATTAGTTTCTCTTCACCTATTTGTTCATCAGAAGAGGTTTTCATTTCTGGCAGATCAGGAAGATTAAAATTAGTTGAATCTGAAGAAAGATCTTCTTTTGTTTCTAATGTTTGCGGCTTCATATCAGGAGGAGCAAATGCAAAATCAGACATAGAGTCTAAACTTGGCTGCTCTTCTGTTTCTTGAGATATTGGAATATCTATTGGTTCTTCAGAAAGTGGTTTGAATAAATCTATTTTCTCTTCTTCTTCTTTTTGTTTTCTTTTGAAAAATCTAGAAAAAAATCCCTTTTTCTTTTCTTCTTTTTCTAACATTGGAGGAGGAGGCAGTTCTTGTAAGAAGTCCTCATTTAAGTCTTTTTTTGGAGAAGATAAATCTTCAATTTTTGTCTCTTCTTCTGGTTTTTGAGTTTCCTGAAGCTGTGGAGGAGGAGGAATTATTTGTTTTTTCTCATCCAATCCAGATGAAGGAATTTTCATCTCTTTATCTTTTAAAGTATCCATTTTAGGCGGTTCAGGAAGACTCTCAATATTGAATTTAGGCGGTTCAGGAATAGACTTATCTTTAATCTGCTTAGTACCAGACATCAAACTCCCCTCCATTTTGATTATGATATATATATTCTCCTTTATATACTTTACCATTATAATAGTCAGAAAATAAGAGAAATAGAATTAAAAAATAAGAAACTCAGTAACTTCTAGCAAACAACACTTCATATTTCGCTTCTTTTCCGCAGTGGAAGCATTTTCCTTTTATTGATTTTGGCTGTTCAAAGGGAATGCATGTTGTTTTTACTCCCTCTGTTTTGTTTTTTATTTCATCTTCACATTCAACAATGCCGCAATGCAGAGCTTTTATGTATTTTTTATCATTAACTGCATCTATAAATTCTTTCCATGTTTCAACTTTGATAATACTATCCTCAATGTGTTTTTTTGCTTTTTTGTACAAGTTTTCTTGGATATCTTCGAGCAATTCCTCAACTCTTTTTTTAAGAGAAGTAAATTTAACTGTCTCTTTTTCGCTTGTATCCCTTCTTGCAACAACAACTTGTTTATTTTCTAAATCTCTAGGTCCTATCTCTATTCTTATTGGGACTCCTTTTAATTCCCAATGGTTGAATTTCCATCCTGGACTATAATTTTCTCTATTATCTAATTCAACAGAAAATTTTGATAACTCTTTTTTCATCTCTTCTGCTTTTTTCATAACCTTCTCTTTTGTATTCTCAAAGAGTATTGGAATTATGACAGCTTGGATAGGCGCAACTTTTGGAGGCAATACCAATCCTTTGTCATCACCATGCATAACAATCATGCCGCCAATGCTTCTTGTTGATACGCCCCATGAATTCTGCCATCCATATTGGTTCTTTCCCTCTTTATCAAGAAAATTAATATTAAATGGCCTGGAAAAATTCTGCCCTAAAAAATGAGATGTGCCTCCCTGAAGCGCTTTTTTCACAGGAAGAAAAGATTCTACTGTAGTTGTATAAACAGCTCCTGCGAATTTTTCTCTTTCTGTCTTTTTTCCTTTTATAACAGGAACAGCAAGCAATTCTTCATACATCTGTGAATAGTAATCCAATATTTCTAAAACTTCTTTTTCTGCTTCTTCTTTTGTTGCAAAAACAGTATGGCCTTCTTGCCATAAAAACTCTCTTGTCCTCAAAAAAGGAACAGCATACTTAAATTCCCATCTTATAATATTGCACCATTGATTTATCCTTAACGGTAGATCATTATAGCTTCTTATCCATTTTGAATATGAGTCATACATTATGGTTTCTGATGTGGGTCTTATTGCTAATTTTTCATTTAAGTCTGTATCTCCTGCTTTTGTTACCCAGGCCACTTCTGGAGTGAAGCCTTCAACATGTTCTTTTTCTTTTTTAAGGAGAGATTCTGGAATTAAGAGAGGAAAATACGCATTCTTGACTCCTGATTTTTTAAATTTATTATCTAAGAAAGCCTGTATTTTTTCCCATATCTCATAAGAATAGGGCTTGAAAACAATACAGCCAGATACAGAAGTATAATCTGCCAAATCTGCTTTTTGAATAACTTGAGTATACCACTCACTAAAATTTTCATCTTTTTTTACAGTAATGCCTAATGTGTTTTTTTTCTGGGTATTTTCTTTTTGTTTTTTTTCCATGAATTTCACCGATGATATAATTAAGTTTATTTATTGATTTAATAATTTTTGTATATATATTTTATATTAAATCCATCTTCTTACTCTTTTTCTGTAATTTTCATAACTCTTCCTGAATTTTCTTTTTAGGTGAGGCTCTTCAAAATAAATAACAATCAGATGTATAATGAAAAAAGCCAAGATAACATATAGATAATTTAATAATCTGCCAGAAATAAAAGCTATGCCAAAAAAACCGAAAATATGACCCAGATAAATCGGATTTCTAGAATATTTATACAAAGAAGTTTCTACTATTTTTTTTGGAGAATATATCGGAACAGGTGTGCCTTTTCCGAATTTTATGAATAAGGCTGAACAATAAGAGAATACAATAAAATCAATAAAAAGAAAAATGACCCCAAGTATTTTCATAAAAAAAAGATCATGAAAAGGAAGATTAAGAAAATCATTCAAATAATAAAATAATAAAGGGAAAGATATCCAAAATAGAATGACTGACAAAAGAGCATAAGTAATTATTTTTAGTTTCATATGTTTGCCTTAATCAAAAAAAATATATTTTAAAGAGGATTTATCTGCAGATATCCTGATTTTATCGCCTATATTAAGATTATATTCAGGCAGTATAGAATCTATAACAAGGATACCATTACTTTTACATGTTATTTCTATTTTTTTAGTTTTATCCAAAATCCCTTTTTCTAATTTATAAGATGGTGTCAGCCTCCCTTTGTATAATTCTCTTGATACATATTGAAAGTTTTCTTCTTCTAGATTCAATATTTTTCCTCCTGCAGAACTTATCCATGCATTACTTCCAGAAGGAGTTCCAATTATTACCCCAGAACTGCGCTGAAACTCTCTTTGTTCTTCAATATTAATTTCGTAATTAAAAACATTATAGGGCTTAACATCACCTATATATACTTCATTTAATACAAGATTGTTTATTTTGTTATTATTTATCTCAATATTAAGTCGCAATAATTTTTTTAGTTTGTTGTCTCATTTAAGTTTGCCTGCATATAAAATCCTTCTTTAACTTTTGGATTTGGATTAATGCCTATCATAGGGATATCTTTATTCAGATGGCTTGCCCTTAAAAAAGTGCCATCTCCTCCAATAACAATTACAAGATCTTTAGAATTATAATGTTCTTCTTTTATCTTTTCTCTCTCAATTAAATAATATTCTGAATTATTCTTTTTAAAAATTGAGTCAATAGCTGAAATTATGCTAAGATGATGTCCCTCTTGAAAGATTATAAGAATTTTTTTTATCATATTAAAAAAAAGTAAATAAGAAAATATAAAATTATCGAATTATTCTTTTTCTTCTTTATTTTGCTCTTTTTCCTGTTTTTTTCTTGTGTCAGGCAATTTCCTTTTAATGTCTATAGGAAGAACATCTTTCTCGTATTCTTTCGTTGCAATTTTAACAGGATCATATCTTAATTCTTCTAATTCTTTTTTCCCCATTTTGATTATAAATGGAGCTCCCATAGATATTTGCAGGGCTCTTGCCCCTATCATTCTTGCTTTTTCATATTTGGTATATTCTATTTTTTCTTGTGCAACGCTCATTATAATCACCTTGTATGCTTTCGTAATTCTCTGGCTTTTTCTGTTGCCAAATCAATCATTTTGTTAATATCCTCAAGTGAAAGAGGCATGCTACCGCCTTTTTGAAGTGCGCAAATTGTTCCATCATCCAATGTCGCAACAGTTAATCTTGCATCCAAAACTGCTTCTTCATTCAATAAAGGATCAACTATAAAATAGTCACCTATTTTTAAAATTGTCACTGAAATAGGTTCTGTCACCAAAGGCAATTTTTTAGTTGTCTGTTTTTTATAGTTTATTTTTTCTCCTTCAAGTTCAGGGAATTTTGCATCTTTTAATGCTATCATTGCTGCCAAAGCAGCTGCATCAAAAAGATTTCCTGTATCGTTAATAGGAATTAAATCAATTACAACTGTCCAGACTTGCTCTCCTGGAGTAATACAAAGTTTCTTTGTGTCAATTGCTTTTGCTTCTCTTATTCCTCTATCAACAACTCTTGCTAATTCTATTGCCTGTATTCCCGGAGGGCCAGACTCAAATTCAGGATTGCTCATAGGTAATAATTCTGCATTTACCATAATTGTCCCTTCATTAGGGATATCTGGATAAGGCTTGCCTACCTCAAATTTCACACCTACAAGAACTTCTGTATCTCCTATTTTAACTCTGGCAGAGCCTTCTGCTGTTTTAATAATGCCTTTTTCAACTTCAATTTTTCTGTAATCTAAGTTATGTCTTCCATCATATCTTAAATTGTTTTTTAGATAATTGATTATGTGGTTTCTTGTGTCTTTAGTCATTCTAATTCAACCTCGAATTTTTTCTTTAAAGCATCTCTTTGAATCTCTATAATCTTAGGAAGTGCTTTTTTTCCTAATTCAAGAGCTTTCATGAGATTATCTTTTGAAATTTTTCCATCCATCTGTAATAATGTAAATTTTTCAGTGTTTGGAATTATTGCTATTGGGATATCTGCAACATCCCCTTCTTCATGCGCTTCTTCTTCATAATCAAGATCTAACACAATCTGTCCATCTACTATTCCGACAGAGACTGCTGCAACAAGATCCTTCATTATAATTCCTGCATCTGCCAATGCCATTGAGGCTGCACATATTCCTGCACATCTTGAGCCTGCATCTGTTTGTGATAACTCTACGAATACATCAACAACTGAATTTGGAAAATCTTCAAGATTAACAACAGGACTTAAAGAATTTTCAGTAACATATGAAATTTCCCTGCTTCTCCTGCTTGGGCCAGGTCTTACCCTTTCTCCGCTTCCTGAAAAAGGCATCATATTATAATTGCATCTCAACAATCCTTTTTCTGGGTTCTGAAGAAATTTTGGAAATAGATCTCTTGGTCCATAAACTGCAGCATATGCTATTGTTTTTCCTATTCTGAAATATGCTGAGCCGTCTGCATTTTTTATTACACCTACTTTTGCTTCTATCGGCCTTAATTCATCGAATTTTCTGCCGTCTGCTCTTTTTTTATAACTCATCGTGATCACCTTGCTGATTTTCTGTTATTTGGGGTATTTCAACTGTTTTTCCCTTGCTTTCCAGGAAAGCTTTTATCCTATCTGTCAAACCAGAAATATGACTCTCATGCTCTATTTTATTAATTGTCTCAACTGTCAGTATTTCATCTTCTGGATTTAATCCTTTTATCCAGACAATTCCATTCTGTCCCACTATAATATTGCAGTTGTTTGCTTTTTTAATCATGCTAACCATAGAACCTTGTTTTCCAATTATTCTTGGAACTTTTGAAGGAGCAACTATCATTATCCTTCCTGTGTCCAATTTTCTTAATCCGGGTCCCTTCATTGTCAAATCTATAAGATTCTGGCTCGTAACATTTATGATTTTTGTAACAAGATAATCTCCAATATCAAAATACCTTGTCAAGTCGGCTCCTCTTCTAATAAAATCAGATGTTCCGTCCTTCATTGAAAGCATTGCAGAATATGCTGAATTTGTTTCGACACTCCATCCTGAGAAATTCACATCTCTTACTCTTCCTATTATAACATCTCCTCTTCTAGGGAGATATTTTCCAGATAAAGGTATCACTTTAAGCACTTTACCTTCTATCTTCACTAATCCTAATCTTGAGGCAATTATATTTTTGCCTTCTCTGTACATTCCTTGTCCGGGCAGATATTCCATTCCTTCTGCAAGGATTTCTCCTGGACATACAATGTCTTTATCACTAACTTTAAGACTTGTTTTTTCTTCCATTAATTTTCACCTTTAATATGATTTATTTTGATTTATTTTTCTCGTATTACTTCAGATTCTATACTCCCATGAGTCAGTTTGTTTAAGGCATCAAAGAAGTCATTCTGCAGTCCTGCTGGAATCTCAACAGTGCAAACCCAAGAACCATCAGATTGCCAATTGTCAATTAATATTTTACCAAACCTCTCGACAATTGAATATGCTTTAGCTCCATACGGATTTGGAATCTTAACTCTTAATTCCTTTATTGCCAGTTTTATGGGCAATATCGGTTTTAAAGCTGAGACTATTAAATTGACTTGATCTTCTGGATCTTTAAAATCATCAATCTTTATTTTCGCCTCTTCAAATGCATTTTCAATTCTCATCCTTGGATGAGGCAATCCTGTTCTAGGATCAATTGCATTTCTAATTATGATATCTAGTATTCTGTTTTTCTTCTCTTTTCTTTTTTGATCCCTATAATCTTGAGTAAATTGAATTTCTCCCTCTCCCAAAATTATTTTTGCAACTATCAATGGATCTACAGTATTAAAAAAAGAGTTCATATGTTCATGAGAAGCCTCTAATCCTTTTTTTGCATCAGAAAATATTTTTTCATAAAGAATAATTTCTCTGACATCCATGGTTGTGTTTTTCTTATATTCAATCACTTTATCAGGATTTATTATAACTTCAAATACTTCTCCGCCTTTTTTTAATCTTGCAAGATTAAGAGAAACTTTTTCCTGGTCAAATGACTTGAAATTTTTCATTTTTATTTTTTGCCTTTTGAATACGCAATTATTTCTTCCTTGGACAGTCTCTTGAACTTTTTATCTTTTACTGTAACCATTACTGCATCAATCCTTTCTGGGTCATAATTTTTGTCAAGAGTCTTTTTCAATGCATTTATTGCTAATTTCAACCCTTCTTCCACTGTTATGTTATCAGTATATTCTTTGTATAATATCTCTTCAATTTCCGGTTCTGCTTCTCCTATTACTGTTGCTTTATATTGGAAGTAAATTCCTGTTGGGTCTGTCTCAAATAGTTTTGGTGTGCCATTATCAACTCCTGCTATAAGGATAGAAACACCAAAAGGCCTATAACCTCCTGATTGCGTTGTTATCTGCTTTAAATTACATATATCTTTTACTATTGAGATAATATCAATTGAAGAATCATAGGTTACTCTGTGTTGCTGCGCTAATACTTGCGCTCTTTCTATTAAAACACGGGCATCGCTTATTATCCCTGATGCTGTTGCTCCTATATGATCATCAATCTGCCAGATTTTTTCGACTGAATCTGAAACAACTAATTTATCTACTAATCTTTTGTCAGTTACAAGGATTACTCCATCTTTACAGGAAATACCTATTGCTGTGCTTCCTTGTCTTACTGTTTTTTTAGCATATTCAACCTGAAGCAATCTTCCGTCAGGAGAAAACATTGTTATGGCTCTATCATAGCCCATCATTTGGTGTTGTAATGGTTGCATATTCTCATACCCTCCTTATTAACTCGAATTATAAACTCATATATCTAGTTTTGGTTTTTTTTAATATACCAGAGACACCTACAGTATGAATATTAACCTTTATATTATCTATTTCCTTAATCATACTAAATGATGTCCTTAATTCATCTACATATTTATGGTTTATTTTTAATATACCTCTTTTCAGTTTTTCATTATATATCTTCATATCTTTTATTCCTGCTTCTGCAAGGCCGAAAATCCCAAAACACTCTTTATATGAAGTTAGGATAGCTTCTATGACTTTATTTTGTGTTATATCTTTTTCTGATATGACCTCATAGACAACATATCTTTTTTTTGTTCTTAATGTCGGTAAGAGTGGTTTTCCTTTCATGGATTGTCCGCCACTTGAGAAAAATAAAGTATGGTTTTTCTCTTTCTAAGACTAAAGAATAGACAGATGTTTATAAAGGTTGCTGAAAGATAAGAAAGAAAAAATATGAGCAAAATATTATTTTTTTAGAACTATTTAAAAAATAACTTTTTAATCACTAAATAGTAATAATAAGATAGATAAGAATTACATCTTCAATTGTTTTTTCTAACCTAGATTCCGGCATCTATTTCCTGTTCATAGAAACTAGTATAAATAATTTGTTAATTATCATAGATTTTAGAAAAGC
>CAYMPC010000025.1:11250-15168 GCA_964392465.1 uncultured Methanosarcinales archaeon
CAAAATTTCAGATGATCATATTAAAATTACTAAAACATATTTAGAAAAGAGATTAAATGAATTAGATCTAACAATACTTTCTAGTGGAGGTGTTGTTCCTCTAGATAAGCATCCTAATTATAAAGAATGGCCAACGTTTTCTGGAAATTTTCTCCCTCCCGGTTGTTTTCAACCTGCAGCTACTATTGCATATAATCCTTCTACTGGAGATGTTTTTGATATATTTCCTTATGCTGGAAGAAGTGAAATACTGGAAACAGCTTATAATCAAATAGAAAAAATTCTTTCTAAAGGATAAAATAGAAATGCGGATGACAGGGTTCGAACCTGCGCAGGCACTAAGCCAGTAGGTATCTTTCGTTTTAGATCTCCATTGACCTGTCAAACGACCTAAGCTTGGGCGAATAATTCAGAATTAATTCTCTACCCCGTTTGACCGCTCCGGCACATCCGCATTTAGCAAATTTAATATTCTATTAAACTTGCATTTATTTCGAAGCGGGAGTTCATATAAAAACATTTTGGTAGATAAGCTACTTATTTTTATTCCATAATAATAAGATTGATATTTTTTGTTTAACCATCTTTCATTATAATGTGTTATTCTTAATTCTTTAAGCAAAAAACTTGTGTCTAACTGAAATTTTTCACTTTTCATTGTAAATCCGATTCTTTTTCCACGTTTTCCACCGTCTGTATCAAATAGACCCGCAATAAAATTCTTTTTTATAGAAAAATTACCTGATAATATCGCTTTTGGAATAAATAATTTTCCTGTTTTTGATCCAGAAGGAATTCCTATTATTTCAGTTAAATATTGATAAAAATCTCTATTTCTAAATCTAAAAACCCAACTTTGTTCTTTTCCTTCTCTCTTTTTTAAAGCACGAGTTGTAGATTCCGTTTCAATAAACTCTTTAACTAAAAATTCAATTTCTTTTAAATAATCATAATTTATTAATTCAATATTGATTTGATAATCTTTTGATAAATCTGTTTTAGATTTAGTGCTATTTGATATATGTCCATCTCCTATTATCACTCCTATTAAGTATGCCATTTTTTCATTAAGAATTAGTTTTTTGTTAAAATTTTTTGATTTCATATTATATTACTAATAAAATAGGTAACTTAATAAATTTTATGATAATATTAAGCTAAAATTATAATTTGATATTATTTAATTGCCAAAAAAATCAAAAAATAAATATGTTCTAAAATAAACATACTCTAAAAAAACAAACTTTAAATAATCCTGTATTCTATTTTTGAGATAATGAAAAAGAAAGAAGAAATTAAAGAAAGTCCTGAAAGTATTTTGTTCTTGTGCGCGCATAATGATGATCAGATTGTTGGAGCTGGCGGCACTGTTGCAAAGTATGCAAAGGAAGGAAAGAAGATAGTTACAGTTATCTTTTCATTTGGAGAATCCTCACTACCTCTAATTAAAGAGAAAGAAAGCAAAAGAACTAGAGTCCTTGAATCAAAAAAAGCAGCTAAATTATTAGGAGAATCTGAAATATATTATCTTGGCTTGAAAGAGGGTAATTTCAAAAGGGAAATTGAAGATAAAGAGATTTATGAAAAGATCAAGATAATTATGAAAAGAATAAAACCAGCTAAAATATTTACTCATTCTATAGATGATCCTCATCCTGACCACAAAGAGATGTATGATTTTACAATAAATCTTCTTGAAATGATGGATTATAAGTGTGAGCTGTACTCATTTAATGTTTGGAATTTATTTATTAATTTCAGAAAAAGGGATATGCCAAAGCTTGTTGTTGATATTACAGAAACTTTTAAACAAAAGATTGAAGCTTTCAAAATACACAAAAGCCAAGGGATGGCAAAACTTTCTCTTACATGGAATATATATCTCCAGGCAATAATGAACGGATTTAATAATCATGTTAAGTATGCTGAGGTTTTTTACAAGATAAAATGAAGAAATTGCTTATAGCCACAGATGGATTTCTGCCGAGATGGGATGGCATTTCAAGTTTTCTCAATGTCATGATCCCTTTAATTCAGGATTCATACAATCTCACTATTATTGCTCCTGATTTGGGAGAATTAAAGCATTCTTACAAAGCAAAAATAATAAGATTCAAGACTTTCAGGATGAAGCTCGCTGATAATTATTATGCAAGCCTTGTCAATCCTATAAAAATGATAAGGGAGATAAAAAAAACAGATAGTGTATGGGTGCAATGCCTCGGCCCTATTGGAATATGGGCGATTATTCTTGCTAGGATCTACAAAAAAAAGATAATTATGTATAATCATATGCTTGAATGGGAAGTATATCCCCAGAGCCAGGGTTTTGAATTATTGAAAGTCCCTCTCAATATTTTAACAAAGAGATTTAGTATTCTTCTTTATAAAATGTGCAATGTCATTGTTGTTCCTTCAATAGAGCAGGCAGAACTATTAAATTTAATGGGAATAAAAAGTGAGAAAAAAATTGTCCATTTAGGTGTGGATATAAAAAAATATAAGCCTCCTATCAGTAAGGCAATTGCAAAGCAGGAGTTGGGAATTGACCCTTCCAAATTTGTTGTAGGTTATGCAGGCAGAGTTAGTCTTGAAAAAGATTTAAGAACATTGCATAGGGCTTTCATTAGATTAATAAAAAAACATAATGATGCAGTTCTCCTTATTGCAGGAGGAGGAAGAGAAGATCTTGAAAAATTATTTTTGAATAAAGAAAATGTCATATTAACAGGATTAAAAGATAATTTAGCTCCTTATTATCAGGCAATGGATGTCTATGTTCACCCTAGTTTAGTTGAAACTACTTCACTGACAACCATGGAAGCAATGTCAACTGGCTTGGCTGTTGTTGCAACACCAGTCGGCTTCATTAAAGAATATATTAATGATGGCGGCAATGGCCTGTTGTTCTCTAAAAAAAATTCTTATGTGTTGTTTCAGAGATTAGAATATCTAAAAGAAAACCCAGAACAAAGAGAAATACTAGGAAAAAAAGCAAGAGAGACTATTGTTGAGAATTATACATGGGAGAAGACATTGGAAGGACTAAAAAATGTTCTGGATGGGTAAAAATAATTATATTTAAGAAACTCCTAAATTAATATCTTTCTAAAACAGAAGAAATTTCTCCCATCAATTGAGCAACTTTCCTTAAGTCTCTCTCTAACTGTATATTTGAAATGTTTTCTTCTTTTTCTTCCTGTAAAATTTCTTTTAATTCATGAGAAAATTCATCAAGATAATGAAGATAATCCTCAAGCTCTTTTTTTGTCAGCTCTTTCCCCCCCCTTAATCTGTCTTCTATATTTTTAAGGTTCTTTTTCTCATAGTCTTTTAATTTATATGCTCTTGATCCAACTTCTTTTAGGGATTCATCTTCTGGAAAATGACCATGATCTTCTCCTTTTTTAAGGCCATGCTGTGGCTGCTGTCCTGGATAATATCCTCCTGCCATAACTTATCTAAAGAAGTGTGTATATATATAGTTTACTTTTCCTTGAGATATCTATTTATCAAAAAAGAAGATAGCCCTCCAAACCCTATAATTATCCAAAACAATAAATCTTTTATTTTTCCGAGAGCAAAAAAAACAAGATTAGCTATCAATAGGAGAATAATCAAGATAGAAATAGATTTAACAAAAGTTCTTTTCATATAATTAAGAAAATATTATATCTATAAAAAAAGTTCTAATTGTTAATATCAAAGAAAACATATTTAAATGATTAGTTCTTGCTTTAAACTAGAGGTGGAATTATGTTTACAGATGAATTTTTGCAAAGTACTTATTATGGAAATACTGGACAAAGCTATATTATTGCTTTAATAATATTCATTTTGGGCACTGCTTTACTCTATCTTTTTAAATCAATTGTGTTAGCAAGATTAAAATATTTAGCGACAAAGACAAAAGGCACA
>CAYMPC010000025.1:15178-15538 GCA_964392465.1 uncultured Methanosarcinales archaeon
TGATATTCTTATTGCATTTATCCAAGATATACCTTGGATATTTTATATGTTCCTTGCTTTTTATGCTGCAGTAAGATTCCTGGTTCTTCCTGATGTTATTGATAAAGTAATTGCCAAGATGGCAACTATAATTATAATATTTTTTGTTATTAAAGCAATAAATAAAGTCATTAGTCATTTAATCGAAGAAGAGATAAAAAGAAGAAAAGAAACCTATTCTGGTAACCAAACCTCAAAAAAAATCAAATACAACAAAAATATTGGTTGGAATAGCAGCAATTCTAGCCGTTGCTGTAATTACCACAACTTTTATTTTAATTCCTGAACTTCGCTTCTGGAATTATTTAACCCCATCAACGG
>CAYMPC010000026.1:0-15512 GCA_964392465.1 uncultured Methanosarcinales archaeon
TCAATACAGTCCATTCCTGCGGATGATTGACATCTTTCTGGCAGTAGTCTTGCTGGATCTAATACTCCGAAGTATGCTAGTGCTGCGATTGCTGCAATAACAACTAGAATTGCCCAACCATAGGTCATTAAGAATTCCATGGCAGCTTGTCCTTTCTTATTCATTTTCATTATATCACCTCTTTTCCCTTAAGGGAAGTCTATATTTAAAATTTTCTATATAACAAATACTGTCTTATTCTTTCTTTAGCATATCTCCTATATAAATATTACTATTTCGTATACTAGTTTAATATTGTTTCTTTTTTGTGCTTGCGTTAATCTTAAATAGCCGTTATCTTTCTATTGCCATATTAAGGAGAGTGAGATTGTGAATAGAAAAGTTGCAATTATAGGACTAGGGTATGTAGGATTGCCTTTGGCATGCCTATGCGCAAAAAGAGGGTTTGAAGTTATAGGTGTAGATAAAAAAAAGCATATTGTAGATAGTGTTAATAAAGGAGAAAGTCACATAAAAGACGACGTTCTACAAAAATCACTAGATCAGGCAAAAGATAACTTAATAGCAACAACAGATTTAGAAGAGATAAAAGATTGCAATGTTTTTATTATATGTGTCCCAACCCCAGTATATGAAAACAAAGAGCCGGATTTTGAACCTTTAATAGGGGCGGCAAAAGATATAGGAAAATACATAAAAAAAGGAGATCTTGTTGTTGTTGAAAGCACTGTTTTTCCAGGAACTTGTGAAACATATGTTATTCCTATTTTGGAAAAAGAATCTGGATTTAAAACAGATGAATTTTATTTTGCGCATTGCCCAGAAAGAGTTAATCCAGGAGATGTTTTTTGGACAGTTGAAAATATACCAAGAGTAGTGGGAGGATTAACAGAAAATGCAACAGAAAAAGCAGCTGAGTTTTATCATTTATTATTGAAAGGCCCATTGTATAAAGTTGAAGATATAAAAAAAAGACTCAGGCCAAAATTCATTACAGAAGGAGAAACATATAGGGTTAATACAATGCCTTTAGGAAGTGTTACAAAGATGAATTCTTTGAGAGACGCAGAAGCAGTTAAGGTAATGGAAAATGCAGTAAGAGATGTTAATATTGCTTTTGTAAATGAATTGGCAAAGATAAGCAATGTTCTTAATTTAGATGTAGTTGATATAATAGAAGGAATGGCCACAAAACCTTTTGGAAAGGGGCCTTTTTATCCTGGAATAGGAGTAGGGGGGCATTGTATTGCTGTTGATCCAGAGTGGCTTAAATCAGCGTCTATTAAAGCAGGATTTTTTCCAAAGATAATACAAATAGCAAGAGACACAAATAATAGCATGCCCAATTATGCAGTTGATTTATTAAAGGCAGAATTAGGATCATTAGAAAACAAAGAGATTGCAGTTCTTGGGGTAACCTATAAAGGAAATATAGATGATCCAAGAGAATCTCCTTTTTATGAAGTAAGAAAAATATTAATGCAGCAAAAAGCAAATATAAGAGTTTATGACCCTTGGTATGTAAAAGAAAATACAGTTGACACAATTGAAGTAGCATTGCACGGAGCAGATGCATTGCTTTTAGTAACAGACCATGATATATTTAAAAAAGAAATTACTCCAATACTTCTGAATGAGCACAAAATTAAAGTTGTTATAGATGGACGAAATTTTTTAACCAAACAGATTAAAAAAACAGGAATTGTTTACAAAGGCATAGGAAGAAAGTAATTTCAACTCGTTTTTTCCATAATTTTAAAAATAATATAATAAACAGTAGTAATTAATGGAAAGCAAATCAAAAAAATTATTACAGGGAACTATTATTGTTTTGTCTTTTATGTTTCTCTCTTCTCTGCTAGGATATACTCAAAAATTTATTTTTGCCAGATTTTTGGAAATTAGTGAGATAGGCCTGTTTTTTTCTGTTTTGGGCTTTGTAAGCTTCTTTGTTTTTTTCAGAGATTTTGGATTGTCAGAATCTTTAATATATTTTGTTCCGAGGTTTGTTATAGACAAAGCAAAAATAAACTTTAAGTCAACTCTTGTTTTTACTTTTTTTGTACAGTTGCTTGTCGGAAGTCTCGTCTTTTTAGGAATTTGGTTTTTTTCAGATTATTTGGCTATTAATTATTTTAAAGACCCAAGAGCAAAACTACTTTTGATTTATCTCGGAATATTTTTTGTTTTAGACGGCCTCAGCGAAACTATTTTCAGAACCTTTCATGGGCTACAGAAAATGTTTTATTATCAGGCAATGGAGTTTATTTTTCAAGTTCTCTCTTTTACTTTTTTCCTTTTAATTATTTTCATGAAAAAGCCAATTACTCTTTTTGGTATAGCTTATATCATAAGTTCTGTTTTAACAGGGGCAATATCTTTTATTATTTTAATAAAAAAATTTTTTCCTGATTTTTTTTCAGTCAAAACAAAAATAACAAAACAATTAAGGAAAAAACTTCTAGGATACTCTTTTCCTCTTATGACAGGAACCTTTGCAACCGAAGTTTTTCAGCAGCAGACAATATTTTTTCTCACCTTTTTTGTCGGTTTAGAGGCAGTCGGATATTATGTTATGGCACTTGCTATTGCAAGGACCTCAATTTATTTTTATAAAGCAATGGCAGAACCATTCCAGCCGATGATATCGGAATTCAAGAGAACTAATAAGTTGAAAGAGATGAATTATTATTTCAATGAGCTTGTGACTTTTTCATATATAGTTGCTTTTCCTTTGATTTTAACATTAGTTATATTTTCTCAAGAGGCCCTTATTGTGTTGTATGGAGAAACCTTTGCTCCGGCAGGAGCGATTTTAAAATTAACAAGCATTTATTGTCTTTTCTATATTTTAAATGTTATTTTGAAGAGAGTATTATCTTATTCAGGCAACCCAGAGAAGGCAAGAAACATAACATACTTTACCGTTGTTATTAGCATTTTATTTAATCTAATCTTTATTCCTTCGTTTGGATTAATTGGCGCAGGAATATCAGATGTTATTACAATAATACTCGCTCTTCTCTATACTTTGTACATAAACAAAAGAGTAACAAAAATAAATCTTCCTACTTCCAATCTGATTAAAATAGCGGTTTCTTCTTTTATATATATTGCTGTTCTTTTTATACTAAAAAGGACAATTGTCCTTCCTTTATTTTCAAAATTGATAATTGTTGTTTTCCTTTCAGGATTAGTTTATCTTATAGCAATCTTCTTTTTTCAGCTCATCTCATTAAAAAAAATTGATTATTTGCTCAGGACAGCAACAAACAACAGAATTTTCCTTATAAAATAGTTATCTGTCCTGGGAGATATAAAGCCATTTTTCAGAAAGAAGATCTTCTCCCTTTAAGTATGCCCTATATAAAACAAGATATTTAAGAACACCACCTATATATTTTGTATGGGCTGTTTTTTGCATATTTCCTGGATAATAATCTTTCCAAACACCCTTTCCCAAATAAAACTTTTTTATCATATCTTGATAAATGATCTCTAGCAATTTCTTATGTTCTCTTTTTTTGTCCAACACTAAAATTAAATTTGCAAAATCCCCTTCTCCATCATTCTCATACATTTGTTTTTTCCATTCATTATTTGTTTTTTTGATAAAGGCATCTTCAGCAATTTTTAAAACAATTTTTTCTGCCTTTTTCCAATATTCTTCTTTGTTTAGATAGATAGAAGTTTCAATAAGCAACCGACAGAGAGAATTTGATGCAACCAAATAAAAAAATCCAGTTAATTTTTTTGATAAAGGATTATATCCACAGTATGTTTTTTGTTTTTTATAGAATGTATCTAGGGCATTACTTATTAAGTTTATGAGCTCTTTTTTGTGTTTTTCTCCTTCTTTGATTTGAGAGGATTTCAGTAACGCATACGCCAGATTAGTTGTGCTTTTAGGTAGCCACACTTCCATATTGTCTTTTGGAAGAGCTTTTGATGGAAAGAAACCATATTTTTTATAACAATCAGTATCTAGCCACGCATCTATGCAAAGCCTGGCGTTTTTTATTAATTCTTCATTTTTTGTCCATCTTCCAAAGTCTAATATATTTTCACAAATAAGGCCGTTTGATGAAGAATCTGCAAAGAATTTTTTATTTATGTTAGGTTTTAAAGGAGAAAAGGCTTCAGGCAAAAACAAATGAACATAAGGAAGAGAAACAGAGCCGATTATTTTAGATTTGGTTGTGAAACATTTTAGTATTGCATTGCTTAGTTTTTCCCCCTCAATTAAAAATTCCTTTTCTTTAAAAAAGGCATACATCACAGCAAGTCCTTGGATAAAATCATCTACATTTTGCGTTTCCAAAAAAGGAGGTAAAGGGATTTTATGTTTAGGTATAGGAATACCTTCTATCATTCTTTTTTTCCATAAATTTAATTGGTTTTTTGCAAAGAAAGTATTATCTTCGGCAACAGAGATAAAAGGGAGGTGATCACCAATATCATCCGGTTTGTTGAATTCCAGCCATTTTTTTTTTGAGAAGAAATATGTTTTTCTTATCAGCCCATTTTTTCCAGGACTCTCTTCTTTAAGAAAACACACTGTCTCTTTTATAAGATTATCAATATTATTTGTTTTCATTTTTTTCAAGAGGCAAGTAGAAAAAGAGATTTTCTCTTGGAGGCTTGATTAATTTTTTTCCAGGAATACCTAAACCAATAAAAGAGACAGGCATAAGATTTTCAGGAAGGCCAAGCAATTTCCTTAACAAAAAGTGATTTTTTTTCTTTGTATTTTTTATAGCAAAATTTAACCAACAAGCAGATAGACCAAGGGCACTAGCAGCATTACATAAATTCATTAGTGCCGCACCACAATCAAGGTAAGGAGTCATTTCTTTATCTGTACCCATATAAACATTCTTATCAAAACAACAAAGAATAAGATAATTAAAGTTTTTTATGAAATATTGATTCTTGAGTTTTGCAACTTCTTCAATCTTTTTTTTATCTTCAATTATAACAAATCTCCATCCTTGTCTGTTACATGAAGAAGGCGCCTGTATAGCACATTCAATAAGATCATAGATTATTTTTTTTTCAATTTTTTTTGAAGAAACAAACCTGTTTGTTGTTCTCTTATCAGCGATTTTTTTATAGCTTTTCAATTGTTTATAATTTGGCACAAACAGAGTTCCAGAATCAATAGAACAAGAATATTTCTCCTCTAAGAGAGAATTCGCCCAGCAAAGTGTCTTATTTTTTTTAATTTTTCTTTTGTTCGCTTCTTTTATTAGTTTTCCCAGATTTAGCTTAATGCTTTCTATATCTTTATCCTTTTTTAATGGATGATACAAGGTGTGCCCAGTAGATCCTATTTCAGAAAGCAGTTTTGCATCAGGAAATATTTGCATAGCAGCATCTCTTTTTTTATTAAATAAAAAATGATTTTTATCAATAATGTGAAAAGAGTAAAGAGAATTTGATGAAAAAGAAAAAAAATAATATTTTATTATGTTTAAAATATTAGGCATGACTATTCTATATTTTAAAAACCTTTATATTCTTTTTTGTTTTCTTGAGACAGGTGAGAAAAACACTTTATCTGCTTATGAGGGGATTTAAACACAACACAGGATCTTATTCAGGAGTTTATCAAGAGATAGCAAAATATGCTTCTAAAAACAACTATAATGTTAAAATCCTTTGTGGAAGGTTGGAAGGACAAACCAAAACAGAGAAGCAGAAATATGCAGAAATAATAAGATTTGAATTGTTACCTTTTAGAATACCTATGCTTGGTATGAATGTTGATTATATGATTATTGGATTTCATGTTAAAAATTATTTAAGAAAAAATAAACCAAAAGAAGGAGATATTTTTTTGGCAAATGGAAGAGCCGCTCTAGGATTAATAGGAAGAGACTATGTTGTTAGAATAGGCCAGCCGGCGATGACATTTTTATCAAACATGGAAATTGCGAATGACTACGTGTCTTTGATAACCAGGATAGCAAGATTTATTCATTTTAATTTTCAGAAGATTCTTGAAAAAAAAAGTGTTGAAAATGCAAAAGGGATAGTAACACCTTCTTTAGTAACAAAAAACATTGTTACTAATGCATATGGAAACAAGAAATCACCCTACTTTGTTCCACAATCAGGAGTCAATATTAAAAATTTTGAATTAGGGAAAAAGAAAAAAACTTATGGAATAACAATGCTTTTTATAGATTCAGGAGGAGAATATATAAGAAAAGGAGTTTATTCTTTAGAAAAAGCATTGCCATCTATTTTTGAAGAGTTCTCTAATTTTAAACTTCTTCATGTTGGGAAAAACGAGAGAGAATGGGATGTTCCTGCCAAATTCAAAAAAAGGATAATTTCACTAGGAAAAATAGAATTTGAAAAGATGAAAAATATATATGTCTCAGCAGATTTTATTGTTTCTTGTGCACTTAATGAAGGTATTCCAAATACTATTTTAGAAGCAATGGCATCAGGCCTTCCTGTTCTTTCAAGCGATATCCAAGGAATAGAAGAGTATATTACACATAAAAAAGAAGGATATATCTATAAAAGAGGAGATATAGAGGAACTCAAAAAAGGGATAAGATACATGATTAAAAATAGTAAAGAGCTAAAAAAGAGAAAGATTATAAAAAAGAGAGTATTAAAATTAGATTATACAAATTACTGTAAAGAACTTATACCTTTTATTGAGGAAGTGCCCAAAAGTAAAAACATTAACCTTCTCAAATAAGTTATTAAAATGAAAAAATTTTATATATTGACACAAGGGTTCTCAGAAAACAAAGGATCTTATTTTAGTTTTTTTGAAGAACTAGCAAAGATAGCAGCAAAGAGAGGATATTCTGTAACGTTTCTTTGCAGAAAAAGAACAAAGGACGAAAAAGCCGAAGAAAGATTATCTTATGCAAACATAGTTCGTTTTCCTTCTTTAAATATTAAAGTTTTTAATATGGCCATTAATGAAATAATCTTTTCTTTTAGAGTAAAAGCTTTTTTTAAAAGAGTAAGATTATCAGAAGAAGACATAATTATTGCGAACGGATACACGTCCTTGGGACTGAACGGGAAAAACTTTTTTTTACGGGCGCCAGATCAGCCAGCTTTTACGATTGTTAATAATATGGAAATCGCAAAAAATCATGTTTCTCTTCTAAGCAGAGGGTTTCGGTTTTTACATTACTGTATTTGCTATTTTTTTGATAGGAGCATAATAAAAAATGCGCAAGGGATACTTTTCTCTTCGGCAGAAAACAAAAAGGAATTTATTAAAAAATATGGGAGAATAGACAAACCATTTTTTATTCCTTATAATTTCTCTAATATTTTTCAGTTAAGTAAAACAAAAATAAGTAAAACAAAAAGAAAAAAAATCTTGTTTATTGCAAAAAGTGAAGAAAGAATAAGAAAAGGCACATATTATTTAGAAAAGGCACTTCCTGAAATATTTGAAAAATATTCTGACACGGATTTGATTCATATAGGAGATAACATAAAATGGAACGTTCCGGAAAAATATAGGAGAAGAATAATTTCTGTAGGTAAAATCCCTAGTAACAAAATGAAAGAATATTATAATTCGGCAGACGTGTTTTTATTATGCTCAATAAGCGAAGGGATACCAGCAGCACTTATAGAAGCGATGGAATTTGCTTGTCCTATTGTTTCTAGCGATATCATCGGAGTAAAAGAATATATCTCCCATAAAGAAGAAGGCTATATTTTCAAAAGGGGGGATACCGAAGAACTAAAAAAAGGGATTTATTTCATGTTAGATAGTTCCCAAGAAGCAAAAAAAATGGGAGAAAACGCACAAAAAAAAATACAAAGAATAGATTCAAAGGCCTTTTATCCCAAACTTTTTGATTTTATGGAAAATAAAAAAAGAAGTTACAATCTGTTAAAATGAAAAAAATATTATTACTTAATTTAATCCCAAACACAATAGGAGACAACATTTTACTAACTCCTTTATTTTCAATTCTAAAAAAAAAAATTAAAGATGTCAAAATAGATGTTACTGTCTCTTCATTAAACGCAGAGCTTTTTTTCAATAATCCTAATTTAAACAAAATAATTATTATCGATGAACTGAAATATATAGCAGACAGGAAAAGAGCCAGATTTTCTAAATTTTTTATTTATCTGAAAATATTATTCAAATATTCTGCGATATTTAAAAAAGAGAAATACGACACCTGTTTTGTTTTGTTGCCCAATTTTATTTTAAACATATTTTTCCCTATCTTCGCAGGAATAAAAAAAAAATACGGATACACATACAAAGCAGCAAACCTATCTTTTATTCTCACAAAAAACACACCTTATAAAGGATTAGAAACAAAAGATTATGAAAGGCATTTTATTGAATCTTATTTAGATTTGCTTAGAATAGCAGATATCAATTTTAATAAAAAAGAAGTTGTGTGTGATATTTTTTTGACGAACAAAGAAGAACGAACCTTCTCAAAGATATTAAAAGAAAAGGGATTAACAAAAAAAAAATATATTTGCTTTCAGGCAGGAAGCAAAGGCAATGCATGGGATGTAAAAAACTTCATTGCTTTATCAAAGCAACTTCTCAAAAGATATCCTTATAAACTCGTGCTGTTAGGATCAAAAAGCGAACATGAGTTAAATAAACAGATATCTGATTTAGATAACAAGATAATTAATTTATGCATGAACACTTCTCTTAGAGAAAAAGCGTTTTTACTAAAAAACTCAGTTCTTTCAGTATGCAATGATTCTGGACTTGCCCATATGAGCTCAACAATGGGCACAAGAACAATAGTCCTTTATGGACCGACAAGCCCAAAGCACAGCATTCCTTTTGGAAGAGGGAAGGTCTATCCTATTTACAAATATTATAATGAATTTCCTTATTTAGAAAGATGCACTCCAGAAGGCTTAATGAGGATAAATAAAATCAAGCCAGAAGAAGTTTTTGAGAAAGTTAAAGAGATATTAAATTAGACAATCAAAGAAGCTTCAAATAAATCATTACAGACAAAATCTGGTTTTATATTTGCACTTGTATCTTTTTTGTCCTCATTTTTTTTTATCAGAATTGTTTTACAGCCAATTCTTTTTCCTGCTTCAATATCAGAAGCCTTATCTCCTATGAAAAAAGATTTTTCAACTAAAATACTATTTTCAGCAACCGCTTTTTCTAAAAGTGCAGTATTCGGTTTTCTGCAGGCACAGTTTTCTTCCGGGGGGTGTTTGCAATAATATTCTTTATTTATATGCACTCCTTTTTCTTCTAGCATTTTATGAAAAGAATCTCTAAACAAAAGATATTTTTCTTCCTTAAAATAGCCTCTCCCAATACCAGATTGATTTGTTACTATAATGAGTTTATAATCCTTTTTTTGGAACTCTTTTAAGCCTTCAATGGCGTTTGGCAGAAATTCAATATCTTTTATATCATGCATATATCCTTTATCTAAAAGAATTGTTTCATCCCTATCCAGAAAAACAGCCTTATTCATTTTTTAGTTGTTTATCCAAAAGCTCACATAAGATGTGTATTATCGCAATATGAGTCTCCTGTATTCTTGGGGTATTAAAGGAAGGAACAACAATAGCCACATCGCACAAGGAAACTAACTGTCCGCCCTCTTTTCCAGTTAATCCAAGTGTTTTGCATCCAAGTTCTTTTGCCTTTTTTATTGCATTAATTACATTTGGAGAATCTCCGCTTGTTGAAATTCCAACAACAACATCTCCTTTTGAAGCAATTGCTTCTAGCTGCCTTTCAAAAACATGCTCAAAACCATAATCATTTGCAATAGCAGTAACCACACTTGAATCGTTTGTCAGAGCAATGGCAGGCAATGCTCTTCTTTCAATCTTAAATCTGCCTACAAGTTCTCCTACAAGATGCTGGGCATCAGAAGCAGATCCGCCGTTTCCAAAAGAAATTATTTTGTTTCCTTTTTTATAAGCATTAATAAACATCTCTGCTGCTTTTTCTATCTTTCCAACTTGTTCAGCAATCACTTTTTGTTTTACCTCAATGCTTTCAGTTAGATAATGGCTTATTTCTGATTGATAAGTAGATTCTAATTCCTCTTGGGTGATTGTTGCAGTGCCAGGTTTTTGCACAACTAATCCAGCAGCATAATTAGATAATTCAGCAGCTTCAATCAAAGACATTCCAGAGCACAAAGCAAGAGTGGCTACAGCAATCACAGTATCTCCTGCTCCTGTTACATCTATAATTTTTGTTGCTTTTAATGAAGGAATATGTGTGTGCTTGAGGTTTTTATCAAAGATGGAAATGCCTTCGCTTCCTCTTGTTATGAAAATATTACTGTCTAACAATTTCACTAGTTTGTTTCCCATCATAATAATGTCCTGTTCTATGCCAGTCATCTCTGATGCTTCTTTTAAGTTAGGTGTAAGCAGCGAGCATCCTTTAAAAAAAGATACATGCTGCGGTTTTCCGTCAATTGTTATTATTTTTTTGTTTTCATTTGCTAATTTTATTATGCTTTTGATTAGCTTTTCACTTATCACTCCCTTTGCATAATCACTTATCAATATGCCATCTATTGTTTTTATTTTTTCCTTAATCAATTCAAATACTTTTTTCCCTATTTCTTCAGAAAGAGGCGAAGTTTTTTCGTGATCTATTCTTAATAGCTGATAATTATTGCCTGCAATAATCCTTTCTTTTATTGTAGTTGGCCTGCTAGGATCTTTTACAATTAAAGATTTAATATTCTTTTTCTTAAGAGTTTCTTCCAAAATCTTTCCTTGGTCATCATTCCCAACAACACCTGCCAAATAGACAGTTGCCCCAAAAGAAGCAATATTATTAGCAGAATTGCATGCTCCTCCTAAAATATAATCCTGAGAGACAATCTTTACAACAGGAACAGGAGCTTCTGGAGAAATCCTGGTTACCTGCCCATAAAGATATTTATCTAGCATACAATCTCCAATAACAAGAACACTCTTTTTTGTAAAATTCTTAATATAGTCAGCTTTCATCTTTTTCACCATACTTGCTAATTATTGTTTTTATAATGTTAGTAGTTGTTGCCTCATTTTTATTTCTATCCCTAAATATAATCTTTCCATTGTTTTTTTCAACAGTGCTTTTCTCTAAAAGATTTTTTTTATATTCAATGCCCTTTACATGTATATCTGACTTAATCTTATTTAAGAAATTCAAGGGGGTTTCTTCTTCAAATATAACAACAAAATCAACGCAAGAAAGAGAAGCAAGAAGTTCTGCTCTTTCACTTTCAGGGATAATGGGTCTTTTTTCAGACTTAAATTTTTTTATTGAATTGTCGCTATTTAATCCAACAACAAGAATATCTCCTTGTTTTTTTGCGAACTGCAAGCATCTAACATGGCCAACATGAAGAAGATCAAATGCCCCATTAGTAGTTACTATCTTTTTTCCTGTCTTTTTTAATAAAGAAACTTTATTTTCAATCTCATTTATATCTATTATTTTGTTGTCCATACATACTAGAAGTTTGAATTTATTTAAAACAATTTTTAATTTTTTAGCTCTTATCTGATAGCTTCTTCATAAATCCTTTTCAGTTGCTTATTTCTCTTTTCAATAGAGAACCTTCCTTCTTTTATTTCAAGAAGGTTGTTTTGGCTTATTTTTTCTCTTAATCTTTCATCTTTGCACACGATAAGCATCTTTTGATATAAATCATCTATAATTCTTTCTTTTTCTTCTTCTCCTCTCCAACTGGAGATTGTAGCAATATTATTTGATCCCTCTCTTGTTAAATATTTGTCATCATACCATTTTTTTTTATATCCTTTTATCACAAAACCATTTTTTTCATTTACAATTAATTCTTTAGAAGCAAAATCTTCAATTGTTATTATTGGCAAGCCAAAGGACATTGCTTCTAGAAATACCATTCCATAAGAATCATTATATGTCGGGTAAAGAAAGACATCTGCGTTAGGATAATACTTCTCTAAAATCTCTTGTTTTGGCTTTAATCCTAAAAAAGAGATTTTTTCATTTTTATAGTTTTCAAACGTTTTTTCAATGCTAGATATAACTATTAATTTAGTATTTTTGACTTTTTTTGACAATTTTACAAAAGCTTTAACAGCCTCTTCTCCTCCCTTTCTGTAAAAATTAAATGCCACAAAAATAAAAACAAATTCTTTTTTGTTTTTCTTTGATTTAATTTTAGGCATACTCATAGTTGGATACACAACTTCAATTTTATCTTCTATTTTTTTTGAGGGACTCAGATTTTTTAAGGAGAGAGCAGCAGAATTTGTCCATGGAAGGATTTTCTTACATCTATCAGATTCTAAAAAAGACTTAAGAAAAAACTTGAAAAAAGGAGAATTAACTCTTTTGTGATTCCATCCGCCAAAGGCAGAGACGTGTTCAAAATCAACAACATATGGTTTTTTTGAGATAGGAAAAGATTGACATGAATGAATTATATCAAAATCAGTTCTCGAAATAAAATTAGCAGTAGGTAATTTTAGAAAATTAAAAAAAAGTTTCCCTATATCAAAAACAAGACTTTTTTTATCAGAAGCAGTATTAGAAAGTTTTTTTTTATAAATATATTCAACATAGTGGTTTTTTAGAAGTTCTTGATAGGCGCTATGAAATCTTTTAGGATCTAAATGATTTAGATAGACTTTCATTTTTTGTTTTATTTAGATTTTCCTAAAATCTAAGATATCATAAACTTTCCAATATTTGCTTGTGAGACACATATTTTTTGTCAAAGGAGCCCCTTTATAATCATTCAAGGTCATAGGTTCTACTTTACTCCCTCCTAAAACAGCATAATCATACATAGAAAGCTTCTTGTTTCCACATATGTGTATTATAGGCATTTTTGGTCTTTTAAGAGCAACATCTTTTAAGCCATTCGCTACTCCTTCTGCAAATAAATATGTTCCAAATCTATCTGTAAATGCCTTTGGATATGGCCAGGGCATACTAGAAAAGTTTGTCCTTGTTACGGTTGCTAAAAAGCTCTCTGAATTATAGGATTTTGTTATCTCCTCTGCCATTAATTTTGTTAATGCATAGAAATTTTTGGGATATGGAATCATATCTTCATCATACATAAGGTCTTCATCTGTTCCAGGGAAGACACAGGCGGTGCTTAAATAAATAAAATGTTTTACTCCGTATTTTTTTGAGGTTTCTATAATCCTTCTGGTGCCTCTAACATTAATATCATATGCTTCTTCTCTATTTTGCTCACAAGCAGGAATGCCTGTTAAAGCTGCCAGATGGATGACTGTTTCAACAACGTGTTGTGAAAAGTATTTTTCTATAGAATCGCTATCTTTTACATCTAATTCATTTCTTGTCGGGAACAGGGCATTAGGCATTATTTTTTTACATGCAGATCCAAGAATTCCATTTCCTCCCGTTATCACTATCTTTTTCTCTTTGTTAGTATGGTCTATTTTGGAGTGCATCAAATCCCTGTTACTATATCTTGTTTCTTTATAATCTATTTTCTTTGCTTCTTCTATCATCGCTTTAATATCTTTTACAGTATTGCTTTCAAACATAAATCCTGTTTTCAATAGCTTGGCATTATCAACAATATAATTTCTAGGGTCCTGTATTAAAGGAGAAATTTCGACTTTTGAATTGAAATTCTTTTCAAAAAGCAAAGCCAGATCTTTTATTGTTATATTGAATCCTGATAAATTATATATTCCATTAATGTTTTTTTTGTAGGCATGGATAAACGCCCTAGCAATATCTTCTACATGGGTAAAAGGCCTATATTGATTTCCTCCGAAGACAATAATTGATTCGTTTTTTGCTGTTTTTGCTGCAAAAGTGTTTATCACAAGATCATATCTCATCCTGTCAGACTGGCCAAAGGCAGTTCCTAATCTGAATATGCAGTAGTCTTTTGCCAAATCAGAAACAAATTTTTCCTGCTGCAATTTTGACAAGCCATAAAAATCAACAGGGAACATCGGGCTTTCTTCTGTTAGAGGAGATTCCATAGAACATTTTTCTGCACCATATAAAGAACAGGAGCTTGCATGAAGGATTCTTTTATTATATTTATTAGCGAATTCAACAAGATTTCTTGTGCCAATGCAATTTATCTCTAGTGCTGTTTTTGTATCCAAGAGGCAAGCAGGATCTCCGACAACTGCAGCGAGATTGACTATGGCGTCAGCTTCTTTATCATATTTTTTTAAATTTTCTTCAAGCGCTGCTTTATCTCTTATATCAACTTTTACAAAATCTTTTTTATAATCTAGATTATAGAAGTTATTATCAAAAATAAAATATTGTATGTTCGCTTTATCTAGTAATTTGCATAGAACACTTCCGACATACCCTAGTCCTCCAACAATAATTAGTTTCATTTTTATCATCTATGGTTTATTTGCCAGACCTCTTTCCCCAGATGGTCGTACGGCAATCTAAAATCATCCTCTTTCGATTCTTTCATAGTAGATGAAGAATAAACCAAAAGGAGATTGTCATCTGTCAAAGAAACAAAACCATTATAATATCCCTTTGGTACAAATAATATTTTTGGAACAGAGGCCAAAAGGGAATATTCTTTCCATTCCATTGTTTCCATATGCATTATGATAAATTTAAATGCACCTTTAGGAACGTAAAAAAGCTTATTTTCGTTTTTATGACCATGAAAAGCTCGGACAACATTTTTCTGATTGTTTTTAATAAGATAGCATCTTTTGAATTCTCCTTTAAAGGCATCTTCAAACTCTATATTGGTGAATTCTCCCCTATCATCTCCAAATTTCTGTATTTCCTTATAAACAACACCTTCTTGCGAAGAAGAATTATCTAGTTTATTGGGTTTTTCCATAGATCTAAAGAATAAAAAATTTATTATAAACTTTTCTGTATCAAATCATATTTAGGATAATTTTCTTTAATTTTTCCCCTATTGTTGCAGGCGTGAAACTCTTTTTGAAAAAACTATATCCTCTTTCAGCTATTTTGTTTCTTTCTTCTTTATTATCTGAAAGCCATCTTATCTCTTTTGCTAAAGATGCAGGAGAACTCATACTGCAAAGAACTAAGTTTTCTTTATCTTTGAAATAATAGCTCATAGCAATATTCTCTCCAGTGATAACTGGTTTTTTCATTGCCAAAATCTCAAATACTTTTGTAGGGATGACTCTTCTTACTTTTGGAATATTACCATCAAATAAACCAAGGCAAACATCATATTCAGCTAACTTTGAAGGAAGATCTTTGAAATTAACCCATCCAAGAAAATTGACATTTTTATTATCAATCTTTTTTGATAAAGCAACCATTTCAGAATGCATAGGTCCATAGCCAATAAAATCAAAAACAACGTTTTCTTTTTCCAATAACTTTGCACCCCTGAGCATTATATCTATTCCATGGCCAGGAATAAAAGACCCATAAAAAGCAACTTTAAATTTATCCTTGTTTTTTTTGTCTTTTTCTTGTTTTTTAGAAATTCTAGGATAAAACAATTCATCCTCTGCGCCAACAAAAACAACATCAAATTTATTTT
>CAYMPC010000027.1:0-14727 GCA_964392465.1 uncultured Methanosarcinales archaeon
AAAATTAAGGTGTATTTCTTTGAAAAGTTTAGGTCTAGAAAATCTTTGCTTTTCTACGGCTAAAAAAATAGATAAAACTACACTGAAACAACCTAATATAATTATAACTAAATAAAACATACACTTTTAAATAAGCAGAAAATTCTAAAGAGAGTAATTAAATTAGTAGGCAAAGAGAAAGCGTTTTTTACTAAGATTAACTGACTTTTTCTTGAAATATAATTTATTATAATAAACATAAATGAGGTAATTAGTTATGAACTTTAATGAAATAGGTATTATTGAACCTATACTAAAATCAATAAATGAAAAGAAATTTGATATACCAAGCGAGATACAGGAAAAAGCAATTCCAGTTATCATGCAAGGAAAAGATATTATAGCAGGATCTGCAACAGGTTCTGGAAAAACACTAGTGTTTGCTTCTGGTATAATTCAGAAAATAGATAAGGGAAGAGGAATACAATCACTTATTTTAACACCCACAAGAGAATTAGCACACCAGGTTTCACAAGATATTATCTATTTTTCAAGATATAAACCTCTAAACGTGACAGAAATATTTGGAGGGGTATCAATTAATCCACAAATGCATAGTCTCAGAAATGCGGACATTGTTGTTGGAACACCTGGAAGAATATTAGATCATTTGGAAAGGAGAACAATAGACTTATCAAAAGTCAAAATACTTGTTTTGGATGAAGCAGACAGAATGCTCGATATGGGTTTTATAGATGATGTGAAAAAAATCATAAGCAATTGTCCTACACAAAGGCAGACATTATTATTTTCAGCAACAATATCTCAAGAAATAAAAGAGATTGTTCATAATTACATGAAAAACCCTATAAGCATATCAGTTGATTCTTATGTAGATCCTTCTCTTTTGGAACAATTCTATTATGATGTACCAGATAATCAAAAATTTTCTTTATTAGTACATTTCTTAAAAAATGAGAAGTCTCATAGTGTTATGGTTTTTTGTAATACACAAAGGAATACAGATATGATTGCAAAAAATTTAATAAAGAATAATATAGATGCAATGGCGATTCATGGTGGTTTTTCTCAGGCAAAAAGGAATCATACAATGGTTCAATTTCACAAACAGAAAATTTCTGTTTTAGTATGTACTGATGTTGCATCTAGAGGATTGGATATTAAAGAGGTAACGCATGTTTATAATTATGATATCCCAAGAGAGAGTAAAGACTATATTCATAGGATAGGAAGAACAGCAAGAGCAGGAAAAAAAGGCAAAGCAATTAATCTTCTCAGTTCAAGAGATCATGATAACTTTTCAGCAGTTCTTAGAGATACACAAATGACAATCAAAAAAGAAGAATTGCCTCAAATTGAGAAAGTTAATGTTAATTGGGAAAAACCAAAAAGATTCAGAAGAGAATGGGGCGGAAGAAGAGATAAATTCCAAAGAAGAAGATAATTTTTTTATTCTCTTTAATGTTTTTTATATTTTATAGCACATTCTTCACAATAATGTTGTGAATATTCTTTTTTATCCTTCACAAAAAATCTTTTACTGCAGATATTACAATATCTCACAACTTTATAGAATTTCACTTTTTTCTATATCTCCCTTTTCTTTCCTCTCTTTGTTCTAGGCTAGTTGAGCCACAGTCCTTGCATCTAACTCCAGTAACAACTGTTTTTTTCCCAAATAGTGTGTTAGTCCTTGTTTTAATTCTGTGTCCATTACAATTTGTACAAAAATACATTTATTTCTCCTCCAAAAAAAGATTAATCGTAAAGAAATAAAATTTTATAGTCAAAAGCCTTACAATCAATATTCTTTATAATATACTATATTTTTATAATGTTTATAAAGGTATGTTTATAAAACTTAATTTTAAATAATAATCCTTTTTACTTCTTAATATGAAACTAATAGGAAAAGGAGCAGAAGCAGAGGTGTATTTAGAAGAAAATAAAATAATCAAAAAAAGGATTCCAAAAAAATACAGGTTGAGAGAGATAGATGATTCTTTGAGGAAAACAAGGACGAGAAGAGAAGCAAAGATTATTGAAACCCTTCCTGCAGAAGTTCTTCATCCTGCGTTGCTCAAAACAGACGAGAAAAAGGCAGAAATAGAGATGTCATTTATAGATGGGAAAAAAATAAGAGATATTTTAGATAATAACTTGAGAAATAGGCGAAAAGATTGCATTAATGCATAACAAAGACATTATTCATGGAGATTTAACAACCTCTAATATGATTTATTATAATTATAAAGTATATTTTATTGATTTTGGATTGAGTTTTTTTTCTGAAAAAACAGAAGATAAAGCAGTTGACTTGCATTTATTAAGACAGGCAATAGACAGCAAGCATTATAAAGTTTATGAGAAAGCATTTTATTTGATTTTAAAAGGATATATCTCAAAAGCAAAAAGTTCAAAAGAAATAATAAAAAGATTTGAGATAGTTGAATTAAGGGGCAGGAATAAGGCTAAGTTTTAAAATCAACCAATCTGCAAACAATCCATCCAACAAATTTTTCATTACCTTCTTTTAAATATTTAACCTGATATTTTTTATTTTTTATATCAGCAATATATTTATCATCTTTAATTTTGGATAACAATTCATCATAACCATTTTGAGAGGAGGTTAAATCAAAACCGTATACAATATATAATTCACCTTTCTCTTCAGAATAAATAGACCACATTTTTCCAGGTGTTTTGCATGTTATAACTCTTTTTTCAATGTTTGGAATATTATCGCTTATGGCTTGATTAGTAATATCTTCAAGTGTTTTATAAATTGGGTTGTCTGGAAGTATCATTCTCATAAAGGGTCTTTTTTTCTTATATAAAAATTTAACCTGTAAATGATAGATTTAAAAAGATTATATAATTAAAAGGTAAATATGTCTCTTTTAATAGACTTGAAAAAAGATCTGCTTAAAGCAGCAAATCCTGAAAAAGCAAAGATATTACAGAGATTTTTTAAGACAGGACAGGGAGAATATGGGGAAGGAGATTTATTTTTAGGAATAACAGTTCCAGAGCAGAGAAAAATAGCAAAAAAATACAAAGAATTGACATTTAATGAAATTCAGGATTTATTGAATAGCAAGTTTCATGAGCATAGATTAGTTTCTTTATTGATTTTAATTGAAAAATATAAAAAATCAAAAGACAAAAAACAGATTTTTGATTTTTATTTAGCTAATACAAAAAATATAAATAACTGGGATTTGGTAGATCTGAGCTGCCATAAAATTATTGGAGATTATTTATTAGATAAAGATAGGGCGATATTGTATAAACTGGCAAATTCTTCAGCTCTCTGGGAAAAAAGGATTTCAATCATTTCAACCTTTGCATTCATAAATAATAAAGAGTATGAGGATTCTTTTAAAATAGCAGAAATACTTCTTAATGATGAGCATGATTTAATACATAAGGCAGTAGGATGGATGTTAAGAGAAGTAGGGAAAAGAATAAGCCAAGAAAAGGAAGAAGAATTCCTAAAAAAACACTATAATAAAATGCCCAGAACAATGTTAAGATATGCGATTGAGAGATTTGATGAGAGAAAAAAACAATTTTATTTAAAAAAGGGAATTTTTGCAGTTCCTCTTAAATAATAAAGAATATAAATTTAAAGCACGCCTTTAGTATCTAAGCCAGTTCTTTCATTATGGCTTAATAAAGCATATTCACCATACAAAATAGTTTGTAAATCTTCAAATAGTTTTTTTCCTCTTTCCATAATACTAAAAATATTTTGTAAATCATTTTTTATTGATTGTTTTTTCAAAATTTTTTGTTTTAATATCTCTAATCTTGGAATTAATTTAGGAAGATGATTAACCCACATCTCTTTAATTATTTCATATTCCTTATTGTTTTTAATTGCTTTGAAATCTCTAAGTGCTCCAATAATCTTATCGAAATTTATCCAAAACAATCGGGATAGAAAATCTATATTATTAATTAAAATTTTTAGTAAATTAACCTCTATTTTCTCTTCACCCATTAAATTGATTGCAAGAAAGACCTTAGTATATGCATTTTTAATATCTTTCACATATACCTTTTGAATAAATTCTTTTCTTTTTTGATTATCCATATTCCACATCTAACTCAGTTTGATAATCCAGAGCATCTCCTCCATCTACTTTTACAGCACTACTTCTATTTTTTTTATATTTAACAGTTTGCTTATTTTTTTCTTTTATCATTCCCATAGCCAAGTCATCTGCCTGTATAGCAGTAACTTGCTTGAGATCATCAAAGCATTTTATCTCAAAAGTTCTAAGTGCTTTTCTTAACAAAGTATCTTCGCTCTCCCCAACTTCCTTAAATACAGTGTTTTTGGCAATACATTTATGACAGACATTATCCTTGCCAATAAAATAAAGAAAAGTGAGTTCTTTTTTGCAGACATCACATTTCATTTTGATTCACATAAATTAAATATAAAAAAGAGAATATATATTTATGGGTTTTACATATATTCCAATGCCTTTTGCATTAAGGGAAGTACTTTTTCAGTCTCTTCTTTTGTCATTCTGCCTAGTTTTGCAAATTTAAAACTTCCATCGCCTTCAGTATTCTCTCTGGATATCTGAAGTTTAGGAATAGCATTATTATATGAGAAAACACCTACAGTAATCCTTGTGCTTTCAAATTCTATTGTCTCTGAAAAAAGAGATTTGTCCAAACTATTGTCATATGCCATTTATATCACCTTTGAGGAAAGAAAAACAGGATGATTATAAATGTTGCTGAAAAAAAAAGACTACTTAAAAACTATAAAGCATTTTCTAAAAAAATAACAAAATGTTTTTAAAATAACTTTTTTTCTTTATAGTTTATGTCCTCAATAAGTCAAGTAGTAAGAAACCTAATTAATTTTAAGCCAATGGTCTATGAGGGAATGATAGAAGGAGTAATAAGCCATGCAGCTCTTGCAGAACACCTTCAGAAAGACATAGAAAAAGAAATTGGAAAAGAGATAAACTTACCTGCTATAGTTATGGCTATAAGGAGATATAATGAAACTTTACAAGATTCTTCAAAAATAAAAAGAAAGGATTTCAAATTTAACTCTGAGATTATAATGAAAACAGGATTGGCAGATCTTACACTTGTTAAGAGCCCGTCTTGTCTGGAGAAATTAAAAAAATTATATTCTCTTGTGAATTATGAGAGGGGAGATACATTAAATATAATCCATGGCAATTATGAGATTACAATAGTTATAAGTGAAAGATATCTATCAAAGGTAAAAGAGACCTTACATGATGAAAAAATTTTAAATGTGGAAAACGATCTTGTCTCTTTGAGTATAAGTTTCTCAAATGATTTCTTGCACACTCCAGGCATTTTATCAAAAACAATAAGGAAATTAGCCTGGGAAAACATAAATATCTACGAGAACATATCTACAATGACA
Organism: uncultured Methanosarcinales archaeon; assembly: GCA_964392465.1. Classification (GTDB taxonomy): domain Archaea; phylum Nanobdellota; class Nanobdellia; order Woesearchaeales; family GW2011-AR15; genus JAAXVZ01. Next base: position 5,432 of record CAYMPC010000027.1, read on the forward strand.
GAGATGATATATATAATAAGCAACAAAGATGCAATTAGAGCATATAAGGCGCTTCAGAGTCTGGTTGAAAAATATAATGAATAAGTCAATATTAAAAGTTAAAGTAAACTGGGGATGGCTTGTTTATTCTTTATTTTCTTTAATTCAGCTAATTAACTTTTTCTTTTTTTATTTTTTTTATTCTATAATATATTCAGCAAATTCTTATAATATTCTCAGCTCATTATTTATAGTACTGTTAATTTTTCTACCTATCTTTGTTCTAAATGCTTTTTTTAATCCTGTTAACAGATCAATCTTACTTAACTTTATTTGGAAAGAAAAGACAGAATGCATATTATACAAAGAAGGAATAAAACTCAAAAGAAATTTTTTAGTTTGGAATAAAATAAAAAGTATTAGCTTTCAATCAGGTAGACCTATAACAGATTATTCTTTTTATAAAGGAATAAAGCTTCCAGCTCTCCAAAGATTATTTATTTTAGATAAAAAAGGAGAAGAATATTCTTGTATTATAGATATAGATTATTTTTTTAAGCAAAAAAGAGGAAAAAACAATATCTTACTTTTCAGAGAGGCTCTTGTTGAATTAGGAAAATCACATTTGATAAGTGATTGGGCAGAAAAACGCTAAGTAATAACAACTAAGAAATTACAAGATTTACATATTCTGCTTTTTTGCATGTCTGAAATTTTTTTAAGATTATCTTGACTTTTTCTGCATTGCCCTTTATGACAAAGATCTGCAGGCATTTATGTGATTCAAGATGATTATGTATCTGTGTTTTTATGATATCATTAAATTCATGCCTTATCTTTGAAATATCTTCATTATATCTTTCTTGATTGACAACAATGATTACACCTTCAATTTCTCCTGAAAGTTTTGATTTTTCTCTCTCTTCATTCACAAGAAGCCGCAGCCCAGCTCTTATAACTTCGCTTCTGCCCGAATAGCCCTGTTCTTTTTCAAGCTTATTTATTTCCTTCAGGAGCTTATCATTAAGAGAAATACTTATTATTCCCATTTCGTCTTAAATTATTAATATCTTTATAAATATTACTATAAAAATTATTAAGAATAGATTTAAATATTATTAACCAATCTAATCAGTTATGAACACAAAAAAAACATTTTTTACACTGCTTTTAACAGCAATCTTGTTATTTTCGGTTTCTTGCACAAAAACAGCGCCTCTGGAAAAAGACAGGCAAATAAAGATAGTTACAACTGTTTTTCCTCTTTATGATTTTGCAAGAAATGTTGTAGGAGATTACGCAGAGATATATCTCCTTTTACCTTCCGGCTCTGACCCACATTCATGGGAGCCTAAGCCTTCAGACATAAAAAAGGTTGCTGATGCAGACTTGTTTATTTATATAGGCGCAGGATTGGAACCTTGGATGGAATCTGTAAAAGAAGTATTGAAAAAAGATGCAATAGTAATTGATTCAAGTTATTTAGTGGATTTAAAAAAATCAGAAGGACATGAAGAACATGATGAGCAAAAAGAAGAAAATGATGAAGAAGAGCATCTTAATGAAGAATTTGATCCTCATCTGTGGCTGAATTTCAACAACGATATTAAGATTGTATCAAAAATAACAAAGGAATTAATCTTTTTATATCCTGATGAAAAGGAAGAGATTACAAAAAACGCAGAAGATTATATAGAAAAACTTAATGAACTAGATCAGGAGTATATCAATGGGCTTTCAAAATGTAATCATAAGATATTTATTACCGGAGGGCATTCGGCATTCGGGTATCTTGCTGAGAAATATGGTCTTGAGCAAATAGCTGTTGCAGGCCTAAACCCTAATGCAGAGCCCAGCCCTCAAAAACTGGTTGAAATAGTTGAAATTGCAAAAAAAGAAAAAATTAATTATATCTTTTTTGAAACTTTGGTAAGCCCAAAGGTTTCAGAAGTTATTTCAAAAGAAATAGGGGCAAAGACTTTGCTTTTGAATCCAGGGCATTCTGATAATAACAATGATAGTTTTTTGGATATAATGAAATTTAACCTTGATTCTCTTAGACAAGGATTAGAATGCGAGTAAGATAAGAAAAATTAAGGTTTAAAGCGCGAATGCCACCAATGCCAATACTTTTTTATAAGTATAACAAATACTGATTAATATGGATAATAAGATATTAAGCCTTAAAAAAATAAATTTTTCATATTCAAAAGAAAAAATATTGAAAGATATTAGTTTTGATGTATTAAAAGGGGATTATTTAGGTATTATAGGTCCTAATGGCTCAGGGAAAACAACTCTTCTTAAAATAATTCTTGGCCTATTAAATCCTGAATCAGGAAACATTAAATTATTCGGAAAAGATATCAGTAAATTTAGAGAATGGAGTAAAATAGGGTATATTAGCCAAAAAGCCACTAGTTTTGACAATAATTTCCCTTTAACAGTAAAAGAAACAGTATCTTTAGGACTTGTTTCTTCAAAGAAATTCCCAAAATTTTTTAGAAAAGAGGATGAGGAGAAGATTAGATTTGCTTTAAGAAAAACAGGCATGGAAGAGTATTATCATAAAAAGATAACCGAACTTTCAGGAGGGCAACAGCAGCGTGTTTTTATTTCAAGGGCTCTTGTCACAAATCCAGAACTTTTAGTTTTAGATGAACCAACAACAGGAGTAGATAAAAACTCACAGGAAAATTTTTACACTCTTTTGGGAGAATTGAATCTAAAAGACAAATTTACCATAATTATTGTTTCTCATGATATAAGTTATATTACAAGATATGTAACCAAGGTTGCCTGCCTTAACCAAACTCTTCTTTTTCATGGGACACATTCTGACTTTTGCAGTTCAGGAATGATTGATAAAGTACTTGGCCATGAAAAGCATATTGTGTGTCATGACAATCATAGGAGGACCTAAAAAATGTTCAGCATACTTGCTTATGGATTTATGCAAAGATCTTTTTTGGCAGGAACATTCATAGCATTATCATGTGCTCTTTTAGGTGTTTTTATTGTCCTTAAAAAAAATTCATTCATAAGCGAGGGACTGGCTCATATCTCATTTGGAGGGCTTGCGCTTGGTTTGTTTATTGGTATTAATCCTCTTGTGGCTTCTTTAGGATTGACAATTATGGGTGCGGTATTATTAGTATTTATGCAGGAAAAAACAAAATTAAAAGGGGATGCCCTGATAGGGATATTATCTTATACAGGATTTGCATTTGGCATTCTTTTAGTAAGTCTTTCAAGAGGATTTAATGCAGATATATTCAGTTATCTTTTCGGCAACATACTTACAGTAAGTGAATTTGACATATTATTTTCAGGCATTTTATCTTTTTTTATAATCTCTTTTATCTTATTATTTTACAATGAATTTTCTTTTTTGATTTTTGATGAAGAAGGGGCTAAGACAAGCGGAATAAATGTAAGATTGTTCAATTATATTATAGGTATTTTAATAGGTATTACTGTTGTGATTTCAATAAGGATTATCGGCATAATTTTAGTTGCTGCATTTATGATTCTTCCTGCATCTTCTTCTTTGAATATTTCAAAAAGTTTTAAACAAACAATGATATTTTCCGTGATTATAAGCCTTTTTTCTTTAATCTTGGGCCTAGTCTTATCCTTTGTTTTTGATTTGGCTGCAGGAGCAACAATAGTCATTCTAAGTTTTCTAGTATTTATTATTACATTATTATTATCTAAGAGATAACTTAATTGCCAATTTAGAAATTATATAATGGAGCAGCGGGCTTAAAATAATTATTGCGATTAAATATTCTATAGAAGGAATAAAAATAATAGAGACAAAAATCAATGTACCAATAACATAATCCAAATTATCAAAAGGAAACCATTGTTTTCCTTCTTTAATTCCTTTTTTTCTTTTAAAAAAACTTTTTGCCAAATCACCAAACAAAGCGCCAAAGCCCATTAAAAAACCAATTAGGAGGTAATTTGTTCTATCATAATAAATTATACTTAATGCTCTAATTACAAAATACTTAATATAAAAAATATTCTGTAAATAAATAGTAAACATTGCAATTAATATCCCAAATAAAAACCCTCTGTAAGTTTTATTTTTTCCAAACAATTTTTTGTTTATGGGCATACTAAGAATCTTTATCTTTTTTACATATAAAGGAATAATCGTTGCAGCATAAGCAGGGAGCATGAACCATAAAGATTCAAGAATTATTTCAAAAAGTTCTCCAATATACATTTTAAAAATAAAAAAAATAAGATTTATTTTTTCAACTCAGATGTGCAGTTTGGGCACCTTGTTGCTTTAATCGAAATAACTGAATAGCACTTAGGACATTCTTTTGTTTTTGGATCCTCTTTTTTAGGCTCTTCTTTTTTCTTCATCTTGTTCATTCCTTTGATTACCATGAAGATTGCAAATGCAACAATCAAAAAGTCTATTATCACATTAATAAATAGGCCATATTTAATTGCAACAGCAGGAACTGTTTCAGTTGCTGGCTTTAATACATACATCAAGTCTTTAAAATCTACTCCTCCTAATAACATACCGATTGGAGGCATGATGATATCGTTCACAAAAGAACTAATTATCTTTCCGAAGGCACCACCTATGATGATACCGACAGCCATGTCAACAACATTACCTCTCATGGCAAACTCTTTGAATTCTTTTAAAATACCCATTCTAAATCACCCCACTATTTACTAGATATTATCTACTTATTATTTAAAAGTTTCTCTTTATTAATACTATTTTAACAACAAATTATAAAACTAGCTTTCTTTTTCTTAATATCAATGAATTATACAATCTTAGATTGTTACACTGATGAGGCAGCAGGCCTTGGAGTTCCTCCTTATCTTGGAACATATCCTAGATATATTTATGGTATGCTCAAGGAAAAAGGTAATAATCCCAAATATATTACGATAGATGATCTTAGACTGCATGTTTTCCACAATGGCATTTTGAAAGAGCCAAGTGAAAAAGAAAAAACAGACATAAGGATTTATAATTTTACAAAAAACAATATTCCTAAGATTTTGTCTGATACAGAAACACTTATTATTATTCTAGGTGTTCATGTACCAGGAAAATATTTATCAGCATTGCCAGGAACATTAAGAGAAGTGATTGAATTAACAAAAAATCTCAATTGCAAAAAAATCCTTACTGGTCCGGCAATCTTCGGGACACAATTAGAAGGCGGAAAATATTTTGAAAAAAAAGATTTGGAGTTTTTTGATGAAGTGAAAAACTTTGGATTTGAATTTGGAAATTTTGATTCTTTGCAAAAATACGCGTTATCTGGGATAGAAATAATAAAGCAAATTAACGATTATAAGATAATTGAAATTGAGACAAGTAGAGGATGTAACATTGGGAAATGCAGCTTTTGTACAGAACCATTGAAAAATAAATTCATTAATAGAAAAACAGAAGATATTATAGAAGAGGTGAATGCTTTCTATGATCATGGATGCAGATATTTTAGATTAGGAAAGCAGAGTGATTTTTATTCAATAGAAGATCCGATAAGGCTCTTAAAAGAAATAAGAGAAAAATGTCCTGATATTGAAGTATTGCATATTGATAATGTAAATCCAGTTTTTGTAATATCTGAAAGGGGAATAGAGATAACAAAAGCAATTATTAAATATTGTACAGAGGGTAATATAGCTGCGTTTGGAGTTGAAAGTTTTGATCCTGTTGTTGTAAAAGAAAATACTCTAAATTGCTCTCCCCATGTTGCAATGAAAGCAATACAGCTATTAAACGAATTAGGCAGCGAAAGAGGGAACAATGGAATGCCAAAATTCCTGCCAGGAATAAATATAATTTTTGGATTGGGTGCAGAATCAAAAAAAACACATGAATATAATATGGAAGCATTTAGACAGATATATGCTAAAGGGTGGATGTTAAGAAGAATTAATATTAGACAGGCAGCAATACTTCCAAACACAATGATGGAGAAAAAGTTTGGCTCTAAATTCTTAAATAAAAACAAGAAATATTATTGGAAATGGAGAAACGATATAAGACAAGAAATTGATTTTCCAATGTTAGAGAGACTAGTTCCAAAAGGAACAATCTTAAGAAAAGTAAATTCTGAGATATATGACGGCAAGACAACATTTGCCAGACAAATAGGAACATATCCTTTGATTGTAGGAATAAAAGGAAGACTGCCTTTGAAAAACTTATATGATATAAGAATAACAGGGCATATGTTAAGGAGTGTTACAGGCGAAATTGTCTAGATTAATTTAATTTTCTTGTTAAATAAAAAAATTTAAATATCTTGGTTTTATTTTTTGTAAAATGCCTAACTTAAAAATTGGTTCTTGGAATATTCGCTTTGCTAATTCAAAATATAAAAGACTTTTTGACTATCTATACCAGCAGAATCTTGATGTAATATGTCTTCAGGAAGTTAGAGAAGAGGCACTAAAATACCTTTACCAAAAAGAAGGATATAATATATCTCCTGTAAAAGTAGCAATAGGTAAAAAAGAAAAAAAAAATATTTACAATGTAATCTTATCGAAGCATAAGATAATTAATAAAGGTGAGTTTAAGATATTAGATAAAGAAATAAACTCTATATGGTATTATCTTGTTAAGTTTTTTTTTGGCTTGAAAAAAATAGATTATATTGGCCAATATGTTGATTTAAAAGAAGCCAGGATAATTAACTTACATCTTAATTCTTTTGTAAGTCCTGTGTTAAGAATAAACGAATTTAAACAAGCAGTCAATTATACAAAAGAGTCTTATTCAGGAAAAACAGTTTTTTGCGGAGATTTTAATACATATGGAAATGTTTATTTAAATTTTATACCTCTCTTATTTATGAAATTAAAACTTTCAGAAATAAAATTTAATGAAACAAAAGAACTAAAAAAAATCATTGAAGAAAATAATTTAAAAAAGGCATTTTATGGAAAAAAGACAGCCAATCTTTTTAATATAATATGGAAAGAAATTGATCATATACTTGTTTCAACTAATACAGAATTAGTTTCTAATAACGTTCATAAAAATTCTTTTGGATCAGACCATAACTTAATTGAAGCAGAAATCAGTATATAAAAATAACAGGTAATTTTTAGGGAATTGCCCTAAATTTAGTATTAAGTAAGACCCATTCCACAATCAATAAGATTATCGCAATCGCTAAAAACATGCCAGAAGCTTCAAAAGAGACTTTAGCTTTTTCTTTATTTAGTTCTATATCTTTAAAAGCAAGAGCAATCTCAGCAGTGCTTTTTACTTCATAAAATCTTCCTCCAGTTATTTCGGATATTTTTATTAAGGTATTTTTATCATAAATCGCATTTAAAGCAGGATCGTCGACATAACCCACCTTTCCTAAACCAGTACCTATTCCAATAGTATGAACTACAACATGGCTCTCAGTTACGTATTGAATAGCAGTCTCAACACTTTCATCAATAAAACTTCCTGCAGTATCAGACCCGTCTGTAATTAGAATAACAGCTTTTGACTTTTCAGAAGGATTCAAAAGGTTGACAGAGGTAATCAAAGCACCTCCAATATCTGTACCTCCTGCTAGTTCTATTCTTATTTTTTCTATGCCTTCTTTTAATTTAAATTTGTCATATGTTATAGGGACTTTAATAAAAGAGATTCCTGAAAAAGAGATTATCCCTATTTTTGTTTGTGAGTCTAGGGAATCTACAAAAGAAGAAGCAGCTTGCTTAGCAACAGTAATTCTATCAGGTAGAACATCTTCTGAAACCATACTTGCAGAAGAATCAATTGCAATCACATAATCATTTATGCTAGTATCTTTTTCATGCCATATAACAGGCTGAGAAGCACTTAAAATAAGAATAGAAATAATAATAATTCTTAATATCAGCTGGCTTGTGTTTTTTGTAATCAGATGAGTGCCTGTAACTCTTTTCATTGCAGAAAAGTTTGCAAACTTCATTGCTCTTTTTTTTGTATGCTCAAAAAAATAATAATGTAAAGCAATTAAGATTGGGACAATTAAAAAAAGCAGGAGCATAAGAGGATTCTTAATTATTATCTCCATCTTGCACCTCTTGTTTTAAAAAATTCAAGCATTGGATCAAGATAAGGGACATTTGTTTTTAGCTCTAGCAAATTAGATTTATAACTAGTAAATATGCTCCTTATCAATCTCAACTGTTTTTCATTATATTCTTCATACAAAGGCATATATTGTTTTGAGTCGACATAAATTTTATTTTCAGAAAAAGGGTCCTCCAAAACAAGCTGTCCTGCATCTTTTGGAAGAGAAAGATCTCTCGGATCTCTTATCATTATACCAATAACTTCATTTTTTGTGGCCATAATCTTAAGGAATTCTATCCAGGAATCATCCGGAAAAATGAAATCACTAATAAAAAATATCAAAGATTTCGTATCTATCAATTTTAGAGTTTGCTGTATTGCTTTTCCTGCATCTTTTTTTCCGCCATAATTTTTTGGGTTTGAAATCTCTTTGGTAAAAGTGTGAAATTGTTTTTTACCCATCAAGGGCATGGAAAGTTTATTAATTTTTTCATTAAATAATCCAAATCCAATAGAGTTTCCTGTCTGTAAAATTCCATAAAAAAGCGAGCATGCGACTTGCGCAGCATATTCGCATTTCAATTTAGAAGTGCTTGCAAAAAGCATACTTTCGCTTGTATCAATAAGGAAAAACACCTTGAAATTTACCTCAAGTTTATACTCTCTTACAAGAAGCCTTTGAGCTCTTTTTGATGCTCTCCAATCTATTCTTGAGGCATCATCTTCCACACAGTAATCTCTATAATCTTCAAATTCAATCCCTTTTCCTTTTAAAGAAGAGATTAATTCTCCTGCAAGAGAAGTAGAAAGAAGGTTTTTTCTAAGAAACAAATTTAACTCTTTTATTTCAGGGACAAGTTTAGCTTTAAATTCCTTTAATGGCATTATTCAACCTCTTTTAGAAACTTCTTATATCCCTAATTATATAAATTTTTGTATTAAGTGTTGATACTATTTTGTAATTTATTAGCTATTGGTGGTATATTCTTTACGGCATTATTAATTATTGCTTGTATTATTGGCAAGTCCACTCCACTAATAATAAAAAAAATCAAAAACCAGACTATAAACTCAATTTTTGTCCTTTTTTCAAGAGCTTTTGAAAAATCTATGTAAATGATTATTGCTCCAATCAGAGGAAGCAGGTACCACCACAGGCTTGTTGTTTGAATATTACTCTTTTTAAGTCCTTTTTTAATTGAGACGAACCAGTATATCTCATATAAACCAAGTGTTAAAATATTAT
>CAYMPC010000028.1:0-14651 GCA_964392465.1 uncultured Methanosarcinales archaeon
TTTATGCAAGGTTTTTAAAATTATTAGGGAAGAATGCTATCTATTGCTGTGCGGATGACACTCATGGAACTCCCATAGAGGTGAATGCTGCCAAACAAGGTAAAACACCTGAGCAATTCATAAAAGAATGGTTTGAGAAACATGTTGAAGAAATGAAGGCTTATGAAGTTTTGCATGATTCTTATTATAATACAAATTCTCCTGAAAACAAATATTTCACAGAAAAAATATTTAACACACTAAACGAAAAAAATCATATTTATACAAAGGAAATTGAACTAACCTATTGTGAAAACGAGAAAAGATTCCTTCCTGATAGATTTGTAAAAGGAATCTGTCCAAAATGCGGTGGAAAAGATCAATATGGAGATGTATGTGAAAAATGTAATACTACCTATACTCCTGTTGATTTGATTGAACCATATTGTATAATATGCAAAAATGCGCCTATAAGAAGAAATTCAACTCATTATTTTTTCAGATTGAGCAAGTTTTCTCAAAAGCTTGAGAAATACTTGACTGAAAACAAAAAACTCCAGCCCGAAATAAGAAATCAGATTCTCGGATGGGTGAAAGAAGGTCTTGAAGATTGGTGTATTTCTAGAGATGGTCCTTATTTTGGTTTTAAAATCCCCGGAGAAGAGAACAAATATTTCTATGTGTGGCTCGATGCGCCTGTTGGATATATGGCAAGCCTGGCAAATTATTTTAAAGGAGATACTAATAAAGCAGAAGAATTTTGGAATAATTCTGATGTTGTTCATTTTATAGGAAAAGACATTATTTATTTTCATTTGCTGTTCTGGCCTGCTGTTTTGATGGCTTCTGGATTTGAACTGCCAGAAAATATTGTTGTCCATGGTTTCTTAAATGTCAATAAAGAAAAAATGTCTAAGTCGAGAGGCACTTTTTTGACTGCAAAAGAATTCAGAGAGCTTGTAAATCCTCTTTATTTAAGATACTACTTTGCCTCTAACTTAACTCACACAATGACAGATATTGATCTTGATCTTGAGAATTTCACAGCAAAATCAAATAATGAGCTTGTTGCTAATATTGCTAATCTTATCTATAGGACGCTTAGCTTTACAAATAATAATTTTGATTCACAATTAACTAATGTAAGAGATGATAGATTATTAAACAAAATAATAGCCTTAACTGAGAAGATAAAAAAGGCATATGCTTCTCTTGATTATAGGGAGGCTGTCAGACTGATATTAGAAATAAGCAGTCTTGGAAATAAATATTTTCAGGAAAACCAGCCTTGGGAGTTAATAAAAGAAAACAGAGAAGAAACACAAAAAATTATTACTGATTGCGCTAATATTGCAAAAATCCTTGCTATTGTTTTAAAGCCTATTCTTCCAAGCTTCTCAGAAAATGTTGAAAAACAACTTGGATTAAAAGAGCTGAAATGGAATGATATTGAAGTAAAATTGGAGAATAAAAAAATAGGAAAAGCAGAGATTATACTTAAAAAAATTGAGAAGATTGAGCTTAAAACTCCTGACAAAACAGAAGATTTAAAAAAAGAAAATGAAAAAGATGCTTTTTCAAAATTAGATCTTAAAGTAGCAAAAATATTAAGTGTTTCTGAGCATTACAAAGCAGATAAGCTCCTTATAATTAATGTTGAATTAGGCATTGAAAAAAGGCAATTGGTTGCTGGATTAAAGCCCTATTATCCTGATCCTCAGGTATTAGTAGGAAAACATATAATCTGTGTAACAAATCTAGAGCATGCAAATTTAAGAGGGGAACTGTCTCAAGGAATGCTTTTAGCTGCTGAGACAAGTGATTCAAAAACAGTTGAGATTTTAGAATGTCCAAATTCACAGCCAGGAGAGCAGGTTTTTGTTGATGATATTCAACCAGGAAAAGAAACAATCAAGTTTGACGACTTCTTGAAAGTAAGTATTTATGTTGAGAACAATAAAGTGATGTATAAAGGAAAGCAGTTAAAAACAAGTATAGAGGAAGTGAAAACAAAACAAGTAACAATAGGTAAGGTAAGGTAAGGTAAATAAGATATATAAATAAAAAATTTAAAAATTATTTTTGATATTTTCCATCTACGATTGGACTATATGTTTCAGGTATTAAAGATCCATATTGTGCAATCGCATTTATAGCATCTTCTGTGCTAGTCATCTTCTTAATTTTAATGCCTTGGAACCTATTTGGATTTTTCTTTTTTGCATCTGTCAAATATTGTGTAGCTGCCTCAGCATGAGCTTCTGTTTTTATGACATTATTTAAGTACTTTCCTGTTCTTAATCTTCTATGCCTGTCAAGCATTTGCTCTCTTACTGAATCTGCAACTTGCCAATCTAAATATTCAACACTTTCAAAGAAATTATCATAAAATTCCTTTTTTTGGAATCCTAAATTTTGAGCAACCATGTTCTCGAAATTTGAGATACCATCAGCATCTTTTAATTCCTTCAATTGCTTAATCATATCATCACTTAAGTTAAGATAATGTTTAGCTACAATATCTGCTGCTTCTTCCCATATTTTATCTGATATTTCTCTCTTTTGTTTATCATCTTTAAAAACAAATTTACCATTATTATCTGCAATTAATTTAGCCATTATAGTAGAAAGTCCATCTTGATATTTTTTGTAAGGCTCACTATAAACAATGCCTTGAACATGTTTAACTGCACCATGAATCTCTTCTAATACTTTATCATCTATTGACATTTTTTTCACCTTTATTTGTATTTTTTAAATATAAGTATCTTTATCTTCAAATTATTTAAACCTTTCCTTATTTAACCTTAACTACTATATAAATTTTTCTATTTTTAACTATTATTTAGTAGTAATAAATCAAAGCAAAATATTAAAAACCAATCTGATTTTAATTAGTATATGAAAATCCTCGTAACAGGCGGTGCCGGCTTTATAGGCTCAAATTTAGTTGATGCGTTAATAGAACAAGGACACAATGTTGTCATAATAGACAATCTTTCTACTGGAAAGAAAGAGAATATCAATAAAAAGGCTAAGTTCTACAAAGCGAATATACAAGATAAGAACATAGAGGGTATTTTCAAAAAAGAAATGCCTGATATTGTTGATCATCATGCTGCACAGATAGATGTTAGAAAGTCTGTTGCAGATCCTGGTTTTGATGCAGGCATTAATATTATTGGCCTTATTAATTTATTGCAGCTATCATCTAAATATAAAGTCAAAAAGTTCATAAATGTCTCTTCAGGAGGGGTTATTTATGCTGAAGGAGCAAAACTTCCTATAAAAGAGGATGAAAAAAAAGGTCCTATCTCTCCTTATGGTATTTCAAAACTTACAGGAGAATATTATGTTAATTTCTTCCACAAGATATATGGCTTGAAATATACAACAATGAGATACTCAAATGTATATGGAAAAAGACAAGATCCTATGGGAGAAGCTGGAGTTATTTCAATCTTTTCAAATTTACTTCTTCAAAACAAACAACCAACAATATTTGGAGACGGAAAACAAACAAGAGATTATGTATATGTAAAAGATGTTGTTTCTGCTAATGTTCTAGCAATGGAAAAAGGAGATAATGAAGCATTTAATATTGGTACAGGAATACAAACTGATGTAACTGCTCTTTTCAAGACAATGCAAGACATTATTGGATTTAAAGGAGAGCCAGTATATGCTCCTAGCCGTCCTGGAGAATTATTAAAAAACTGCCTTGATAATAGTAAAGCAAAAAAACTATTAGGATGGCAACCAAGATATACTTTAAAAGAAGGTATGAAAGAAACAATAGAATGGGTTAAGACAACTATTTAATTTTATTAATTATCTTGTGCTATCTCTTTCTTCAATTCATTGATTTTTTCATTAATAAACTCAATAGTTCTTTTATTATCCATCGGATTCATCAATTCCCCGCATTCAGGACATTTGAAATCAAATCCAATTGCTTTATCAAAGTCCATTCTTGTGCAGGCATTTTTGCACATATAGAAATCACTGCTCTCTTCTTTTTCTAATCTCTCTTTTAATTTATCCAATTTGCCCCTCTGGACTTTTTTATATATATATTCTATATTATCAGGGAAAAAATCCCAATAAGTAACATACCATCCCTTTTGCCTGTCTTTCTTTCTTTCAAATATAGCTATATTATGCTCATACAACTTGTATAAAATTGCTCTTGCCTGATGAACATCCATCTTCATTGTTTTTGCAACAGCAAACTCAGAGACCTTTTCTTTACCTTTTATGAAAAGAGCTATACTTACTGCTTCTTCCCCTAATAAATCTCCAACAACATCAGAAATAATCTTATTTGTGATTTTCATTTTTAAGCAAGATTGACTTTTTTAGTTTATTTAAAAAAATTATCCCAAATAGGCTGGTGCTTTTTCTGATTTACCTATCTTTCCGCTAATTTTTGCCTGTTTTTTGTTCTTTTTTTCCATTCTTTTCAAAGCATCTGGTTTTACTATCTTTCCAAACTGTTTCTCATAATTAGCTATATTTTGCTTGAAAATATCCAAGAAAGTCTTTGCTGTATAAGGATCCATCATAATAACATTATGCTTTATGACTAGTGGCTGGAATTCCTGATTTCTTATATCTACTCTGGGAGTAACACTCCTAAAATCCAACATTATCTTGAGAGGATTGTGGATTATCCCAATCTCATCTGCAAAAAAAACCTGGCCATTATCAATATCAAACTTAACCTTCTTCTCATTATCTTTAGATTCCATAATAATACCCCCAAATTAAAGTTTCTAACTAGGATATCTTTTTAAATTTTGTGGAAAAAAGATAATACTTAAGATAATGCTTTAGAAATAACTTCATCTATAACGAGATAAATCTATACCTAAATCAACAGGCCCAAATGCCTCAGGTAAAAGTTGGGAAATTTTAGCTATCCAAATTTTATCTTTTGCTGTATTTGACGTTATAACTTCTAAATCAATTCCACCTAATTGAGAAAACTCATAAAGCCACTGCCTACAAGCACCACAAGACCAAGAAGGATCTAGTGTATCATAAGTCTTTCCTTTAGTGATAATAGCAATTTTTGAAAATTGGCGTAATCCTAATGCATTTGCTCTTACTAAAGCTGATCTTTCAGCACAAATCGTTAGTCCATATGATGCATTCTCTGCATTGGCACCTTCTATTATTTGTTCATCTAAGGATAATAATGCTGCCCCAACTAAAAAATTAGAATAGGGGGCATATGCTTGCTCTCTAACATGTTCTGCTGCATCTAATAATCTTTTTTGAATAGGACTAAGTCCTGAATAAGTTGTAATAATTTTTTCAATCATAATATATTAGCCAAGAATAAGTTATTTAAATTGTTTTTGAAATATAAAAAAATTAAAATTTTTTATTAAAAACTTATACCTCTTTCATCTTCTTCGTTATAGGAATCTTCTCTTTGCATTTTTCACATTCGAAAACAAGAGACTCAACTTTTAGGAATTTCTTCCTTTTATATGGAATCTGTGTTTCACCCTGAAATTTACATTTAGGGCATGTATAGATTATACTTACTGTCAATGTTTCTTCATATTCTGCCTTCTCAACTTTATGATGGCACTCAGGGCATTCATAATAAGAAGCTCTTATCTTTACAGAACCTTTTTGATCTCTTGGTTTTCCCATAAGTGCTTTTCCACATTCTGGGCATTTTTCTCTTGGAGCCCATGCCTTTACTTTTCCCTCTCCAATTGCTCTTGATGTCCAATAAACTAATTCTTCCATTGAATCTGGTAGTTTCAACGCCATGATATCACCTCTCTTTTCAAAAATTTAGGGGTATTTAAAAGTTAGCTTTTATGTTTATTTAAGTTTATTCAAACTTCTTTATATATAACTTATTTATCCTTTTTATTATGGATTTAAGTAAAAAGATAGGTTTTGCTGAAGAGATTATTAGATATGATGCATTAGTATATATTCATCCTGATATGGCAACTTCTCCTCAGGTTATTGGTAATCCATATTATATTCAAAACATTAGACTCACAAATAAAATAATGTATGAACATCAAAAACCTGTGTTTTTCTTTCCTTTGAGTGAATACTTTTCTCATTATATATCTAAAAAAATTACAAAAAACTGGATTAAAATCCCCTCTAAATATTATATGCTCTCTAAACTTGATTCAAAAGATTTACAAGACCATGTTGATTTTATTGCTGAAACAATAGGAAAACTTCCTGAAGAAATAAGTATAGCTGCAGGAGGAATGGCTCTTAGTGTTTGTGTAACTGATTTTATGACTTGTTGGTGCAATTATTTACATGGACCATATTCTTCTCTTGCTATTCAAAAACCAATTGAAAGAAAACTAAGAGAGGGAACAATAATTCCTGATTTAACTGATGTCTCCTCTCTTCTTTTATAACTTTAAAAATTTAGTCTCATAACTTCAATACTAACAGCAGTATCTAAAACTTTAATATACATAGGACATAAGATATATTCATATCCATATATTTTGCAAAAATCAATTATTTTCATCTTCTCTTCATCATTTTTAAATCTAACAATAACATTTAAACCCTTGCTTTCTCTATTTATAATATCAAAATTATTTAGCTGCTCTTTTATGACAATTGTCTTTTCATCTATTTTTTTCAGTTTTGAAGGTAGCTCTTTTAATTTAATAAATAGCTCATCATAAAAATTATTAACTTCTTTTTCAAAATTTTCAGAAAAAAATTTTACATATTCTTTATTGTTAAAAGCTAAATAACCTCCTTGCCCAATCTCAACAGGTTTCCATTTCCCAAAGCTTCCCAAAACAACATCTCCATATTTTGCTTGTTTTCTTCCTATGCTTCCACTTGCATCATTAATCAAAAAGCTATCTTTTGTCTTACAAATTTTTTCAATTTTGTCCATATCTTCCTGAAGAGCGTGATATCCAGGCATAGAATTCATCAATAAGACAGAACTATTATCAAGATAATTTTCTAAATCTTTTATCCTTATCAGTCCTGAATCTGTTTCCAATATGTTTTTTTCCAATTTTAATTTCTTAATAAACTGATAATAAGTGAGCCATCCTCCCTGATCTTGAATAAATATTTTTTTTCCCCCAAGAGATTTAACTAATTTCAAAGCCAATAAAATAGAAGAATTCCCCCTATCTGTAAAAAAGACTTCATTCTTGCCTGTATATTCTTTAAGTAAATCTATGCTCTTTTTTTTCATTTTTCATAAATCTTTTTTATTATCGTTTCTATTTTTGGGTTAGAGACATTAATATCTCTTATAGGATAATGTTTAATGATATAATTTAATACCTTTTCTATTTCATGCTCTTTTCTGTCAACTTCCAGCTTTGCCTCTTCACCATTTTGCTCTATGATTTTAATTCCTTCAGGAACTTTCCCATATTCTTTGATATTTTCCTTGAATTTGATATGAATAATCTTTGTCTTTAAAACTTCATTTTTAAGTTTTGATAATTCTCCATCAAAAACAATCTTCCCTTTATTTATTATTAAAATCTTTTCGCAAAGATTTTCAATATCATCAAGATCATGTGTTGTGAGCAAAAAAGTTATCCCTTTTTCCTTATTGACTTGCTTAATAAATTTCCTGATTTTTTCTTTTGAGACAATATCCAAACCAATAGTTGGCTCATCTAAAAAAACTATATCTGGGTTATGCAATAAAGAGCTTATTAGCTCACATTTCATCTTCTCTCCCAAAGACAGCTGCCTCACTGGTCTTTTTATAATCTCTTTAAGCTCAAATAGCTTGACAAAATAGTCTAAATTTTTTTTATAGGTCTCTTCTGGTATTTCATAAAGTGTTTTATTTAAATGAAAAGTATCTACTGCAGGAAGATCTGGCCATAGCTGCTGCTTCTGGCCAAAAACAACACCTATCCTGCTAACATATTTTTCCCTGTCCTGCCATGGTCTAAAACCATTTACAATAACTTCTCCTGAACTTGCATATAATATCCCTGACAAAATTTTTATTGTTGTTGATTTGCCTGCGCCATTAGGACCTATAAACCCTCTAATTTCACTTTTTTTGACATTAAAGTTTATTCCATCTAATGCTTTTATATTTATATATTCCCTTTTTATCAGAGACTTAACAGTAGAAAAAAATCCGCTTTCTTTCTTGAATGTTTGAAAATGCTTTTTCAAATTTTTAACTTCAATTAGAATATTGTTTGTCAAATTAACCACCTGCGCTAGTATAGTTTTTTAATGCACTTTTCCATAATGCCCTGCAAATGAAAAAGAATAAAATAATGACTACGGAAACAATCAATAAATTGTCAGGAAAATCCCCTAATAAAATCTTGCTAGGAATATATGCCATAATAGTAAGCGGAAAAACATATCTAAAAAGTGAAGATAAAAAAAGATTGTAAATATTAACAGGATATTGGCCAAAATTTTTTATTGTCCTAAAAAACTCTCCTAACCTTCCAACCCTAACCGCTCTTACAATTATAGAAAAATTCAAAATCGCAATTGAAAAAATAAATAAGATAGCTAAAAAGACAAATGCAAAAAAAAGCAAAAGATTCGTCAAAGTAAGAATTATTTTCAATTTTACTATTGAATATATAATCAAAACAAACCCTAAAATTAGATTAGCAACATGCTCTAATCCAAAATTAGTAAAAGAGATATATTGCAAAGTGCCTATAGGATAAAGAAGATATCTATCAAACATACCTGTCCTTACATCATAACTTAAACTCCAATCAACTCTTTGAAAAAACATTCTATCTATAGCATTAACAATAATAAAAATACCTTGAAAAAGCAAGATTTCATTGAAGTTCCATCCAGGAAAACCTGATGAGTTCATATAGATAAGGATTGTAACAAGAGGAAGTATAAGGTCAAAACTCATCAAAGTAAAAATCATAATTATAAAATTCATCTTATACATCATCTGCTCAGATATTCTAAGCCTGATGCTTTCAATCATAAAATTAAGGCTTTTCATCCTCCCTGCGCTCCGTATTTTTTTAAGGCTATCTTAAGTAAACTCCTAATGAAAATATATAATACTAAAATCCATATAAGCTGTACTAAAAAAAATATTATTATTTCTTGAAAGTTAAATTTTCCAATATATATCTGAATAACCCCATATCTAATATAATAAAAAGGAAGATATCTTGAAATAATCAATAGAGTATTTCCAAGAAAATCAAGCGGAATAAATTCTCCTGAAGCAAACCTTATAAAAATGAAAAAAAGCCATTGCAAGGAATCAATCCTGCTCAACCAAAAAGCTGTTACACCCATTAAAAAGTTAATAAGAAAATTAATAAAAAAAGATAAAATAATTGAGATTAAAAACAATAAAAAAATCATAAAGGACGCTAATTTAATTTTAAATATAACAAAAGAGATAATAAATACTGGAATTACTTCTACAATAAAAGCAAAAGCTCTATCTGCAACTGTTCTTGATAAAAATTGAGAAAAAACTGAAAAAGGTTTAAGCAAATCTTGATTTAAATCCCCATATAATATCTTCTCTTGTATATCATTTCCAACCATATTAAATATAAAATGACCAACTATCATAGAAAGAACATAATAAGTAATCATATCATTAAAAGAATAACCTAAAATAATTGTTTCTCCTTGATTGTTATAAACTGCTTGCCAGATAAAATAAGATAGAACAAGCATCAAGGGAGAAATAACAATAGAAGACAGAAATTGAAACCTATATGCTATTCCTGTCTTGAATTCTCTTTTTGCAAATGCAATAAACTTCCACATATAAGACATAGCTTTGAATAAATAGGTGTTACTTTTATAGGTTGTGCTTAAACAAATGTTTAAACAAATATATATGTAAGTTAAATATCCTTTATTTAATGGATTATTATGATTCAATAGCAGAGGGTTATGAAGAATTGCATAGAGAAGAACAGCTGAAAAAAATTGAATTAATTAAACAATTTTTAAAACCTTTTCCTGAAGATAGGTTGTTAGATGTCGGTTGCGGTACTGGATTAACTACAATACCTTGGAAATGTAGAAGATATGGAATAGATCCTGCAAAAAAATTAATTGAAAGAGCTCATGAAAAAGATAAAGTTGAATATAAGGTTGCACCAGCTGAAAATATTCCTTATCCTGACAACTATTTTGAGTATGTTGTTTCTATAACAGCCATACAAAATTTCCATGATATTGAGAAAGGATTATCTGAAATAAAAAGAGTAGGAAAAAATAGATTTGTACTAAGCTTTTTAAAAAAATCAAAAAAAGCTGAAATAATAAAAAATACTATTTATAATCTGTTTCAAGTGAGCAAAGAAATTGAAGAGGAGAAAGATATTATTATTTTAATTGGTTTTGAAAGTTTTATTTAATAAACTATAAATATGTCCTTGTTTTATATTTTCATTATGCGTATAACAATCTCCGGAACAGCAGGCTCTGGAAAAAGCACATTGGCAAAGATGCTAGCTGAAAAATTAGGTTATAAACATTATTCTATGGGTGATTTCCAGAGAGAAATTGCAAGAGAAAAAGGTATTACCATAGAAAAGTTAGGAGAACTAGAAAAAAAAGATCCTTCTATAGATAAAATGGTCGATGATAGGCAAAGAAATCTTGGAAAAAAAGAGAATAATTTTGTGATTGACTCCTGGCTATCTCCTTTGTTCATTCCTGACTCTTTTAAGATATTTATAACAGCAAACATAAAAGTAAGAGCAAAAAGAATATTACTAAGGGAACCAAAGGCATACAAAAATATTGAAGGAGTAATAAAAAAGATTAAGCAGAGAGAAAAAACAAACAAAGAAAGATGGAAAAAATTTTACGGCTTTGATTTTGAAGATAAAAAAAACTATAACCTACTTATTGATTCCACTGATATTAATGCACACGAGGCATTTGAAATAGCATATAAAAAAATAAAAGAAAATTAAATTAAACTTCATCCAGTGTTTTTTGCCTCGATTTAATCAACCTATCAACTTCCTCTATCTCTTTTCTCAACCTGTCTTTCTGCTTAATTTTTCTTGTCTCAATTATTATCTTTTCTGAGATATCATCTTCATTTTCAAGTTTGAATTGGAGCTCTCTGCTTTTATCTATCACTTCTTTTGGCATTCCTGCTAACTTTGCAACATGTATCCCATAACTCTTATCTGTACCACCTTCTATAATTTTTCTGAGGAAGATTATTTTATCTTCTTTTTCCAGTACAGCAATATTATAATTTTTTACTCCCTTTACCTGTTTTTCAAGATTATTTAAAACATGATAATGTGTAGCAAATAATGTTTTGGCTTTAATATTTGAAGCAATATGCTCTGCAACACTCCATGCAATTGCAACGCCATCATAAGTACTAGTTCCTCTTCCTATTTCGTCCATTATTATCAAAGAGTTTTCAGTTGCATTATTTAGTATCTGCGCTGTCTCTGTCATCTCAACCATAAAAGTACTTTGCCCTTGAGATATATCATCTGTCGCTCCTGTCCTGCAAAAGATTTTATCGACAATACCAACTACAGCATATTCACATGGGACAAAACATCCGATTTGTGCCATAATTACATTAAGAGCAACTTGCCTCATGAAAACGCTTTTTCCTGCCATATTAGGCCCTGTAATAATCATTACCCTATTATTTTCTGTTATGCTTACATCATTAGAAACAAAATCACAAAGCGTTTCAACAACAGGATGCCTGCTTTTCTTAAATTTTACTGAAAATTCCTTATGAATAAGTGGTTTTGTATAATTATGTTTCATAGACACAATGGCAAAAGAACATAAAACATCTAAGTAAGCAATATTATCTGCAATCTTTTGTATATTCTTTGTTTCTTTTTTTATTAACTCAACTATTTCAAAAAACAATTTTTTTTCTAAAGAGATTATTTTTTCCTCTGCACTTAAAATCTCTTCTTCAAGCTTTTTCAATTCTTCTGTTATAAATCTCTCTGAATTAACTAATGTCTGCTTTTTAATATAGTCAGGTGGAACAAGATCTAGATTAGGTTTTGTAATATCTATATAATACCCGAAGATTTGATTATATCTTATTTTTAGCGATTTTATTCCTGTTTTTTCTTTTTCTTTTTTCTCAATTTCGCTTATTATTTGTTTTGCATTCTTGGAGATTTGTCTTATTTCGTCTAACTCATTATCATATCCTTCCTTGATAAAATTTCCTTCATCAATACTTATTGGTGGATCATCTATTATAGAGCTATCTATCTTGCTTGAAAGCTCCTTTAAATCATCAATCTCCGCTAACTTATTCAATAAATCTGAATCTGTCTCTGAAAGAAGTTTTTTTATTTCTGGAATCAGTTCAAGAGAACCTTGCAACGATACTAGGTCTCTCGGATTTGAATTTCCAAGATTAACTCTAGAAATCAATCTTTCTATATCAGATACATTCTTCAGCAACCCTCTTATCTCTTCGAGAAAAAAAGGCTTACTTATCAAATCCTCAACAGCCAAAAGCCTTTCATTTATTTTATCTATATCTAGAAGAGGATTTAGAACAACTTTTTTCAATAATCTTTTTCCCATAGAGGTATGTGTCTTATCTAAAACAGAAAGTAATGTTCCTTTTTCACTATCTTCTCTTATATTTTTTATTAGCTCAAGATTTCTGATTGTTGTAATATCCATCAGCAAAAAATCTTTATTTGATTGTAAGCTCATTGTGTTAATGTGCACAAGCACATTTTTTTGAGTATTATGTAGATAACTAATAAGTGCGCCTGCAGAACTAATCAAAGAATCTTTTTCTTTTAGGCCAAATCCTTCAAGAGACAAAACTTTAAACTGCTTTTTTAGACTATCTTCTGCATTTTCTTTGTAAAAATCCACATCTGAAAAGAAAGTTAGATAAAATCCACGGCCTTTTAATAAGTTAATTAAATCTCTATCATTCTCAAAACTGCTTGGGATAACAATTTCAGAAGGAGAATATTTCATAAGAACATTAAGCATCTCCTCTTTATTTTTTGCTTCAAAAAGAAAAAATTCGCTTGTTGATATATCTACAAAAGCCACACCTATCGATTCTTTTTCAAAAAAAAGTGATGAAATAAAATTATTTCCTTCTCCCAAAATATTTGGTTCTATTATTGTCCCTGGAGTGACTATTCTTATTACATCTCTCTTAACTACTCCTTTGGCAAGCTTTGGATCTTCAAGCTGCTCAACAATTGCAACTTTATAACCTTGTTTTATCATTTTAGAGAGATACATATCTAAGGAATGATAGGGAATTCCAGCCACAGGTATTGCTTTTTCTGAATTTTTAATTCCTCTTTTTGTTAGTGCAATATCTAGTGCTTGGGAAGTGATTTTTGCATCTTCATAGAAGGTTTCATAGAAATCTCCCATCCTAAAAAAAACAATAGTATCTTTATGTTTTCCTTTTATGGACATATACTGTTTCATTGCAGGTGTAAGGTCTTCCATATACTCTCAGAAGTGAAAAAAGACATCTATTTAAAAAACTATTTTAAACCCTCCCTAAACCATTTTATTGATGTGAAAAACTTTATAAATAACCAATATTTTTGTGGGATAATTATTAATTAATATCTAATCTTTTAAAAAATTTGGGGAAAGGGAGTTAGAATGCACAGTTCTGAAAAAGAAAAAGAAGAAACTCAAGATGAGTTTAGCATTGAAGTTAAAAAAATCGAAGAAGATGCTGAACAGATAATGAACAATGCCTTAAAAAACAAAGAAGAAATCATTGCAAAAGCAAAACATGATTCTGCTGAAATGTTAGAAAAAAAGCAAGCTGAATTTGAAAAGAAGAAAGAAGAAAAAATAAGAATTGAAAAAGAAAGGATCGACAAAAGAAAAGAAGACATCCTAAAAAAATCTGTAATTGAGATAGAGACTAGTTCTAAAGAAAGCAAGAAAAAAGTTCCTTCTGCTGTAAAATATGTAATTATGAAGTTAGATGAAGAAATAGAGGGAATGTAAAAATGATTAGACCTAAACCAATGGAGAAAGTAATAATATTCGGGCCAAAATCACATATGAAAGATGTCATTGAAAGTCTGTATGACATGAATGTCATGCATATAGAAGATCATTCAAAAAAATCAGAAAAAGATGTATTTGATATAGGAGAACCTTTTGAAGCAAATGAAGAATATGCAGACTTGCTTGTGAAAACCAGAAGTATTCTTGCAAATTTAAACATAACTAAAAAAGAGATAAATGAGAATCCTGATTCATTAGAGAAAATAAAAGCAAATATCAATAAAAACTACGAAGAGATAAGCGAATTATTCAGAAAGAGAGATTATTATATACAATTAAAAAAGATATACGATAAAAAACATACAGAAAAGATACTTTCTTTATTGAAGGTTGAATTAGATAAAAACCTGGATTATAATTCTTTTTTGCATTATATAGGATTTATCAATGAAAAAGATTTAGGATTAAAAAATGAAATTGAACAAATTACAAAAAAATATGTTATAAATACTATTACTTCTGACGGAATAATTTTATTATTCCTTCTTGCAGAAAAAAATAAAAAAGAAAAAATAGAGAGGTTGTTAGAAGGATATGACTTCTCTCCTATTGATGCTCCTTTAACAAAAAAACAATTTCCTTTTTTAGCCAAATCGATTAATATCGGCGCAGGACTT
>CAYMPC010000029.1:0-2372 GCA_964392465.1 uncultured Methanosarcinales archaeon
TAAGACCCCATTCAGGCCCACCACATCGCCAAATTTCATTTGAATGTCAAATAATAATAATGTTTGTACTTTAAATAATTTATTGAAGTTACTTAATTACACAATTATAAAACAGAAAATCTAGAAAGTTTTAAATAAGGAGAAAAATACCCATTTCTTAAAGGATGGAAGAACTCAAAAAAAGAATGTCTAAAATTAAAAGCAATGTTCGTGTAGGAGATATAATGTCAAAGGAAATTATCTCTTTGGACAAAAATAAAAGTGTTTTTGATGCTGTTTCTGTCATGGCTGAAAAATCAATTAGTACTATAATAATTGAAGAAGGTAAAAAAACAGCAGGCATTGTTACAGAGAGGGATCTTGTCAAAAAAGTTCTGTTAAATCAGAAAAACCTCAAAAAAATAAAACTTTCAGAGATTATGACTCAAAACCCAAAGGAGATTCATCCAGCGTCGCCTATTTTAATTGCTGGGAATATGATGAAGAATAATAAAGTCAGAAAATTAATTGTCGTTGATGAATCAGGAAAAGTAGTTGGGATTATTTCACAGACAGACATAATCAACAGTTTGAATAGAATATATGAAAATTACACATCAATGTTTGGCAATCCTTTGCTGTCTTTTTTAGTTGTTGCAGTTGTTCTAATCATGGTTGCGTTAAGTGTTGTATTAAGTATCTTGTTAAAGTAGTTATAAAATATTTAGAATAATTAAAAACCTATCTGCGCTAATATTTTTTCTTTATTAAATTCAATCAAGTCATCATACCCCTGTCCCATTCCCAAAAAGAGAATTGGTTTTCCTGTAACATAAGAAACAGATATTGCTGCTCCTCCTTTTTCATCTATATCTGCTTTAGAAAGTATGATACCATCAATTCCTGCTTTTTCATTAAATAATTTTACTTGTTCAACAACATCATTTCCTGCAATACTTTCTCCTATGAAAATTTTCATGTCAGGTTTTACAACTCTCATTACTTTATCTAATTCTGCCATCAAATTAGTATTAGAATGCAACCTTCCCGCAGTATCAATTAAAACAATATCTTCCCCTTTTGCTCTTGCATGTTGAACTGTATCAAAAGCAACAGCAGCAGGATCGCTTCCATAATCATGTTTGATTAATTTTACTCCAAGTTTATTTGTGTGTTCTTCTAGTTGTTGTATTGCTGCAGCCCTGAAAGTATCACAAGCGCCAACAACACAAGTTAAATTGTTCTTTTTGAATAGATTAATTAGTTTTCCTATTGTTGTTGTTTTTCCAGACCCATTAATCCCTATTATTATAATTACATAAGGTTTCTTTGTTTTTACCCTTTTAATTAAATCAATCTTTTCTACATTGAATAATCCTTCTATAGATTCTTTTAAAGCACTAATAACTTTTTGCTCTAACTGCCCTCTTGGCAGTTTTTTATCAACAAGTTCTTTTCTTAAATCCTTTTTTATTTTTTCAATAACCTCAACAGCAACATTATTTTCTAAAAGGCCAATCTCTAAATCCCAAAACAATTCTTCAAATTTGTTTTCAGATAAAGATACTTGGGTAAATGAATCAGAAATCTTTCCGAAAAAACCTTTTGGTTTTTCTTCTTCAGCTTTTTTCTCTTCTTTTGCTCCAAATAATTTTCCGAAGAAACCCGGCTTTTTATCTTCTTCTTTTTTCTCAATTATATTTTCTTTTTTTCTTTCTATAATTTCAGGTTTTTCTTCTTCAACTTTTTTTATCACTTTTTCTTCATGAATTGTTTTATGCTCTTTAATTTCTTTTTTTATTTCTTCCTTTTTTTTCTCTAACTGCTTTTTCTCTTCTCTCTGCTTCTCTTCTTTTGGTTTTTGTTCATGCTTTTTTTCTTTTTCTTGCTCTTTTGTTTCAGCTTTTTTTTCTTTAATTATTCCTTTTTTAGCTGATTCTTTAATCTCTTTTTCTAAATCCTCTTTTTTTTCTTCAGGTTCTTCGACTACGTCAGCTTCTTTTTCAGCCTTTTTTGAAAAAGAGCCAATAGCTTCCTGTATTTTCTTTTTTAAAAACCCGAACATATTAAGGAATAAGAAGAAAAGTGTGGTTTATAAATTTAATCACTTCTATTCTTTTATCTTATCTGGAAAACATCAAAATATTGAGCAAAGTTTTCTGGTGAAGAAGGATCATATAAGCCAAGGTGAAACAAAGGGTTTCCCATTTTAAGTTGATCAAAACAAGATTTTAACTCTTGTCCAGTTTCATGATAAATAGCAATTTTAGTATTTCTTTTTAATCTAGGAATGACTGCATGTAACATTTCCTCATTTGCCCATAGGTAATATAATGTTGTTACAGGAAAATATGCTTGTTCAGAAGAACAAGTTCGAAAGATCTCTAGGAATT
>CAYMPC010000029.1:2382-13465 GCA_964392465.1 uncultured Methanosarcinales archaeon
GCTTGTTGCATGTCTTGATATAAGAGAACTACGTTTTTTAAATTAGGCATTTCAGGAGAGGGCATAATAGCTTCTTCAAAGGATTGACTGACGATAGTGTTATTATCCCACTCAGTTTTAAGTTTGTCAAATACCCAATCGTATAATCTTTGGTTAAGTTCATATCCGTATACCATAGGTATTTCAAATAGTTTGTTAAACAAAAGTAAATTTCTTCCATCTCCAAATCCTAATTCACAGACTTTTTTTATATTATCATATCCTTTTGTGTTAAATAAATATAATAGAGCAAGCGTAACAAAATCTATAGGGCCGGGTATAAAAGGAGCAATAATATCTTTTCGTATAGGATTATCCTCATAAAAAGAATAACCTCTCTTCTTAAAATAAATCTCTTTTATTTTTGATAACTCTTCATTTTTTTTAATATATTCTTCTCCAAAAAAAATAGCAATCTGGGTATCTAATTCTTCAAAAAAGTCATCTATAGAATCAATCTGTTTATTAAATAAATTAACTACCATTTAGTAGGTATTAATTAAGTTATATATTAATTTTTTTACTTATTCTTAAATTCTCACTCAAACTCTTTCTGGATTTCTTCAATCCTGCTTATTAATTTTTTTATCTGCACAATTAGTTTTTCTCTGTATTCTGTCATTTCATTTAATTGTCCGTCTAAAATTTCAATTACTTCTTTTGGTGTTTTTTCAACATTTACACCAGCACCAACATTTATCATCACTTTTTTTGTGTCCTTAATTGCTGCCTTAATGTATATCCCACTGCTTAAAGGAACCCTAAGCTCTTCCCCTTCTTTTAACTCTGAAAATTTATTTAATATTATCTTATTTGAATTCAAGTCAGACAATTGCTCATCTATATTCTCAATATTCGCATTTAATTTCTTTATTTCTTCATCAAGACTTTTCAGCTCAACATATAATTGCTGTTTTTTACTCATTTCTTTTTGTTCCGACATCTACTTTCTCCTCCCAGCTGAATAATTCCCCAAGCGATTTTTTTGAGTGGATTCTTTCTATTACCTGTGCCATAATTCCAGTCAGGGAATATATCTTTATTTTGTCAATCATTTTTTCTTTTGGAATAGGTATTGTGTCTGTTAGAATAATCTCTTTAGCTTTGCATTTTTTAAGCTTTTCAATAGCGTCTTCACTCAAAACACCGTGAGTTGCACAAATATAAACCTCTTTTGCACCTTTTTCCATAAGCGCATCTGCACCAGCAGAGATTGTCCCTCCAGTATCTATCATATCATCAAGCAAAACACAAGTTTTTCCTTTGACATCTCCTATTACATTTACAACTTCTGCTTTATTATGATGGGGCCTTCTTTTGTCTATTATTGCTAAAGGACAGTTGATTAGTTTTGCAAATTTTCTTGTTTTTTTGACAAACCCAGCATCAGATGCGACAGCAACTATATCTTTTAGACCTTTGTTTAAAATATGTTGTGCAAAAAGAGGATAAGCTTCAAAATGATCTACATTTATGTCAAAAAATCCAACAATCTGCGGGCTATGTAAATCAACTGTAATTACTCTGTATGCGCCTGCTTCTGTCAATAAATTTGCAACAAGTTTTGCAGTTATTGGCTCTCTGGAAGAGGCTCTTCTGTCTTGTCTGGCATAACCAAAATAGGGTATAACAACATTAATTTTATCTACTGATGATCTCTTTAAAGCATCAATCATAATCAATAGTTCCATTAGATTTTCATTGACTGGTGCGCAAGTTGGCTGTATAATAAATACTTCTTCTCCTCTTACTACTTCTTTGCACTTTACATAAAACTCAGAATCAGCAAATCTTTTTATAATCATATCTGATTGTGGGAGCTTCAAATAATTACATATCTTTTTTGCAAATTCAGGGTGTGCAGTTCCTGAAAATATTTTTATATGTGACATTTCCTCACCTCACAATTATTTATCATAAAAAACCAAGTGCTTCATCAGCATTTTGTATTTCAGGGCCTCCTGAAGAATCTCCTATTATAAATCCATTGGAGTTGCATACAATCCCTGAGCTTATGTATGGAGAGCCAAAATTAACTGTGCCTGTAGTAATCTTTATTTTGAAATTATCTTTCAAGAATTTTTTTTCAAAATCTTTTATATCAGAACTAACCAGCAAACCATGTTTATTTCCTTTTGCCAGAGAGCCAACAATATTAAATTCAGAAATTTTTCCTTTTTTTACAGATATATTTAGCTCTTTTTCAATCTGTTTTAGTACAGATTCACTATAATCTGGGTTTGCAA
This sequence comes from uncultured Methanosarcinales archaeon, assembly GCA_964392465.1. Lineage (GTDB taxonomy): Archaea > Nanobdellota > Nanobdellia > Woesearchaeales > GW2011-AR15 > JAAXVZ01. The sequence goes on from CAYMPC010000029.1 coordinate 4,668, forward strand.
CACATACTTTATTATTAATCAAAAGGTTGTTTCCTAATGCAGTCAATTCAGACTTAATTACTTTATAGTTTATTTTAAAATGATCCAACTGCCTTAATTCAGATTCGAACATTATTTCTGGAACTAAAAGGCAATCCTCACTTCCTGATAAAAAAACGCCAAGAAGAGGAGTTCCAGCAGCATTGACTTCATATACAGGAACTTTTAATATCTCTTCAAATTCTTTTTTTAACCTTTCTGAAAAACCATAGGGGACAAGACAATAACTGTCGTTAGCATAGCAAAACAACCCAATGTTTGGATTTTGATTATAATTAGCAGTTATTACATGACTCATAATCTAAAGAAAGAAAGGGTGTTTTATAAAGATATTGAGTCTTTTGTCTTTTTTATTCCAATTCATTTCTCACTTTCATAAAAAATTTTATTATCTCATTTTTCCAAATATAAGGAATAGCTCCTGAAAGAAGAGTTTCTAGATAATCCTTAAATTTCTTGCTGACATATTTTCTCTTCCCATTGATTATCTGCCTTCCTTCATAATACAAATCATCATCAAATCTTATTTTATTATATGCTTCTGTAAATTGCTTCATCAAAACACTTTGATAATCATTCTTCTCAATATATTTCAACACAAATTTCTTTAATTTTTCAGGAAAATTTTTTTTAATCTCTTCTATATATTTTTTAAATTCATCCATAATACTTTGATCTACTTCCTCTCCATCAATCATTTTGACAATTGCTTCTTTTGCAAACATTGGAACTTTTTCAACATTCCAGGCCATCCTTTTCAGTTCTTCTCTTTTTTCCTCTTTCTCTTTTTCCTTTCCTTCTTCAGCAAGCCTCCATAGTTCATGATAGCTAAACGTTTCACTACTCTTTTCAGCTATTTGAGGGTTTTCTATTTTTTTCAAAACCTTTTCGTGCATCCTTTTTAGAAATTCAATCTTATCTTCCATCTTAAAGATATCAGAATAGCCCTGGATTACAAGATGAAATGCAAAAGGACTTGGAAAGTCCTTGTATGTTTCAACAATCTTTATTTTATTATTTTCAGCTTCTTCTAAAATGTAAACAGCATTACTTATGTCCATCAAATCTTCAACAACTTCTCTCCTTGCTTCTTTAAGAATAGGGAAATCATCTGAAATTCTTTTTACAGCATTCAGCAAAAGCATGGAACTGACTTGCTGCTTTCCAACAGTTTTTGTGTGGCCCATATAATTTCTTAAAATCATTAATGCTCTTGTTGCGCAATGCCTGAATCTTCTTTTCAAAACTTCTGTTTTTTCCAAAGCGAGGAACATTATTTTATTAAGGTCTTTGCTTCTTATGTTTTTGAAAGCTTTTATTGCCTGCAGATTGCCTGTATAAGATAATAAAAAACCATTATCAGAAATAGTTATTTCAACATCTGTTTTTTGCTGTTTTGATATTGCAAAAGCCAATGCCCTTGATAATACATCATTTACTCTTCTTCCGTATAATGTATGAAAAACAACAAATTTGTTTCTTTCTTCTTTGAAATGCTCAATAACTATCTTTTTATCATTTGGTATTTCAGAAAAAAGAAATTGCTCTCTAAAATATTCATATATAGAATTAGCTCCATATTTATCCACATACAAATAACTATTGATAAACTCCATAACTTCTTCTTTACTTTTCTTTGCTTTGAAATGCTCTTCAAGATATCTTCTGAATTTTTGGATATCCATAGCTAAATCAAAGCTTAAGGGAAGTGTTTCAGAGACCCAAGATGGGACAGTAGGCGGCCTTCCTGCACTTGTTCTTACGTATGCAACCATCCCTTTTGCATGGAGAAATTCATATGTTTCTCCTCCTAAAACAAAAACATCACCTCTTTTTAATCTCTCTAAAAAGCCCTCATCTATTTTTCCAACAATTTCTTCCCCAAGTTTTACTGTTATAAAAGATTCATCTGGAATTGTTCCAATATTTGTCATGTAAAGCATCCTTGCTAATTTTCCCCTTCTTCCTACATTGCCAGTTTCTTTGTCTACCCATATTTTAGCATATACATTCCTATCTTCAAGAGAAACATACTCACCTGCCAAATAATTAATTATAGAATCAAAATCCTCTCTGCTGAGAGTTTCAAAATTATAACTTCTTTTGATAGTCTCAAATATTTTTTCTATATGATAAACATCTTCAATACTCATACCGAAAATCTGCTGTGCCAAAACATCAAGACAATTTTTTGGAATAAATATGTTGTCTATCTTTTTTTCAATAGCGCTTTTTAGTAAAACAGCGCACTCAACCAAATCATCTCTGTCTAAAACAATAATTCTCCCTTTTGAGGTATCATGCAGCTTATGTCCTGATCTGCCTATTCTTTGTAATCCTCTTGCAACTGACTTTGGGCTTCCCAATAAAATTACAAGATCAATATAACCAATATCTATACCTAACTCTAAAGAAGTAGATGAAACAATACATTTCAGCTTTCCTTCTTTAAGCATATTCTCCATTCTAACTCTGTGGGAAGTTGCAAGAGAACCATGATGGGCTCCAATCAAAGATCTTGAGTCTTTTTCTCCTAGTTTTTCAGTATAATGCTCTGGAAATTTGTCTTTAAGATAATGTACAACTCTTTCTGTTGCGCTTCTTGTGTTTGTAAAAATAAGAGTTGTTTTGTGATTCTGGATTAAGTCATCAATCATCTCATACATTCTTTCATGGACAAGTTCATGCGAGGTATTGATAATATCAGGAACAGGACTTAAAACCTTCAAATCCATTTTTTTGATAAACTGGGCATCAACAATATTACACTGCCTAAACTTTCCGTTCTCTTTCCCAACGAGATATTTTGCTACTTCTTCTAAAGGGGAAACTGTTGCAGATAAGCCAATCCTAGTAAAGTTAGTTAGATTCTGCAGTCTTTCAAGGGAAAGAGAAAGATGGACTCCTCTTTTGCTGGATGCTACAGAATGAATCTCATCAACAACCACCCAGTCTATATTTTTCATAAGGTCTCTGAATTTTTTAGATGTTATTACAATTGCAAAAGATTCAGGTGTAGTAATAAGAATATGAGGAGGATTTTTTAGCATGTTTGCTTTCTGGCTGGCAGTAGTATCTCCTGTTCTTACACCAACTCTTATATCTATCTTCTTTTTTTGCTCCTTTGCTATTTTTTCTATTGCACCTAAAGGATCCATAAGATTTAATTTTATATCTCTAGATAGAGCTTTTAAAGGACTAATATAAACACAATAAACCCTATTCTCAAGTTTTCCTATATCTGCTAATAACGTCAATTCATTTAGGATAGAAGTAAATGCAGTTAAGGTCTTCCCTGTTCCAGTAGGAGCAAATATCAAGGTATTCTTTTTTTCATGAATAGGAATAATGCCATATCTCTGTGGCTCTGAAAAAGGGCCGAAAGTTTCCTTAAACCATTTTTTTAGAGAAGGATGTAAAATACTATAAATCTCTTCATTTGTATAGGGCGTTTTTATATAATTGAACATTGAAACCTCGCCCTATTTAAAATTCAAGAACTTTTAAAAAGGTATGTTTTATATCTATATTTAATAAAGCAAGATTCTAAAGAAAATTATCTAAACCCTAACATTACATATAGGACATATTTTATGATGTTTCAATAGAGGAGTTCTGCAGTTAGGACAAATTCTCTGCCCTGGTTGTGATGAATGATTATATATGTTTTGGCTAGAATGAGTAACATGATTAGAATGAGGCGTATGTGTGCTATGTCTATGGCTTGTCTGGTGCGTTGGCTGATGTGAATAAGCATTAGTTTGCTGTGGAAAAGTTCTTGGTGTTCCATAGTGAGTTGCTTGAGTTGATTTTACATATTGAGATGCTCCAGGTAAGGCATGTTGTCTCAATTGAGGATTTCTCCTGTAATCATCAATATCAATATCCACTTCTCTCTCCCCTCTTTGATATGTCTGCATTCTTCTTTCTTCCATCTCCTGTTGAGGAGATTTTTGCCTGGATTTTATTTTTATAAATCCGTAAATGAACATACATATTCCAACAAAAATCATTATTATGAAAAAAGGATTGGCTGCTTTTGTATTCACAAAAAAAGAAAATATTGATATAAATATTCCAACAATACACCAGACAATTCCAGGGATTTCAGCCATATTTTAATTAACAATAAAGAACTATAAATATTTTATGTTAATTGTATTTATGTTCTTTTTGTTATCAATTATTTCTTTTAAATTCGCAATTCAATTTTCTTTTTTGATACTAATGAATGATACAATTCTTTTGCTTTGTCAGATTCTAAATTAATTTTTATAATATTCTTTTTGCTCACTTTTACATTCATCAAAAATTTTTCTTCAACATAAATTGAAACTTCTTTGTTACTATATTCTCCTTCTGGAGAGATAAAAAGATATCTTTTTTCGATTTTAACGCCAAATTTAACATTCTCATAATTTTTTGGCATTTTTTTAAGAATCTTTTCTATTTTTTCCTTTTTTTCAGATTTAACTAAAACAGTTGAACTATTTACAGGTATGACAACAGTTTCTTCACCGTAAGAATAGATTTCATATTCCAGTTTTCCAGTCTCAAAATCATTAATGACAACAACAGGCCTTGTTAATCCTATATCTTTCATTCCAGAAGGCACTTTTACAGTCATTTTTACATCAAAAACTCTTTTTATTTCTCCTTTTTCAACAAAAATAACAGTATCTATAATTTGGGGAATCACACCCAATTCAATTCTTCCAATGAATCTTTGTATTGCATCAATAGAATTAGTTGCATGTATTACTCCCGCCATCCCTACTCCTGATAATCTTAAATCAGAGAATAATCTAAAATCCTCTGTATTTCTCATCTCATCAAATATAGTATAATCAGGTCTTGATAATAGCAAAATATCTCTTATTTCTTCGGGACTTCCATGAGATATTGCCAGCTGTGTTATATTTTCAGGAAGTATAAGATCCCTGGGTGATTCAACTGTTTTCACAATTTTATTATTGTCTGCATAAAATAATGCCAAAGCTCTTGCAAAAGTAGTTTTTCCCTGGCCAGGAGGGCCGGCAATTAAGATTCCCTCTGCTTGTTCTTTTATTCTTTTAAAAAGATTCTCAGAAATATTGTATTCGTTTAATGCAAGTAATTTCACTGGCTTTACAGCGGTAATTTCCCACCCATCTGAAAACGGAGGTCTTGTAATTACAATTCTGATGATTCCTTTTTGGATAATGGTAGAACCTTGCCTATCGATTTCCACTAAAGAATCTTCTGCCTGCATAATAGTTTGGGCAATTTCTTTTAGATCTTCCTGATTAATTTTTTTATTTTTTATTTTTTCAAAAGTCCAGTTTCCAGGAGAACCTTTTTTTGCATAGGGGAAGCTATTTTCTCTTATATGAACACTCATTGTTTCTTTATCAAAAAAATCTTCAATATCCATAATCAACCCCACTCATAATAAAAGAGAACAAGGATATATAAGGTTTTTGATTATTATATATTATATTAAAAAATTATTCTATAACTTATTCACTTCTGGCGCAGCTATAATGGCATTTTTCACAGAATAGCATATGATAAACAGAATCTCCTATCTTATTGGTTCCTTTTATTATCATCTCGGAGCCGCACATCTTACATTTTTTGTTTATCATCTTTCTTATTAGTTAATATGTTTGATTTTTTAAACTTTTTTAAAAAGAGAAATAAACCAGGAAAAAACTTTTGAAAAAAAGTTCTGCTTTGGTTTCTCTGAAACAGTTGAATTAACTAAAATATCCTTTTCAACATTATTAATAACTTCTTCTGACTTGCTTTTGTTTACAACAGTTATGGTAAGATCATTTGAATATGCTTTAATCTCATTATTTTCATAAGTATAGTTGAATACGCTTCTTTGAATTACATATTGACCCTCTTTCTCAAAACTTATGTTTTGTCTGAATATTTCTGTGTTGTATAAGGGTATAATAATCTCCTTATCATAATCTGTGAGATATCCAGTAGCTAATTTGTTCCCTAAATTTGTTAGGTTTATTACTAATTCTGTTTTTTCTCCTGCCTCTATTATATTTTTTGAAATAGACTTTTCAATATAAATAGAAGGACCGTTTATTTCAGCTTCCTTTATATCAACAGATACACCTCCTGAACTTACATTAAATTCCCTTGAATATTTGTCCTTAAAAAATAAAATAGACCTTTCTGTATTTTTAATTCCTATTTTTTTTGGTCTTATCTGCTCTGCTTTGAAAGTTATTTTTTCTCCAGGATTTAGTTTAGGAACATAATATAAAAATAAATTATATGTATCAAATTCCTTAGCTTCAGTTGTTCTTAAAACAAGCTCACTTATAGGCGTAGTGTCTTCATTTGTAATAGAATAAGAAACATCTATCATCTCCCCTTTATATGCGCTTGTTTCAGAAATAATCTTCTGTACACTAACCTTAGGGATTTTTGGTATTACCTTAATCTCTTTTGTCTCACTAACTAAATACTCATTTCCCTCTTCTATGTAGCTTGCTGAAAAAACAAGAGAGTAGGAAGTCTGCTGGTCAACTTTTTCAGGGATAACAACAAAAGAAATAACCTTTGTTTCTTGACTCTTATTTACAGTGCCATAGCCAGAAGTAGCTCCTTTTACAATAAATCCGTCTGGGATGAGAGCATCAACCAACACTTCTTTTAAATTATTGATTCCAGGATTTTTTATATTTACATAAATGGTTATTGGCTCTTCCTCATTTACATTATAAGAGCTAATAGTTGGTATTACAATTAGTTGTTGTATAGGTTTTACAATAATTTTATTTTCTAGAGTAGATGAATAGGTTTCATTACTCTCCATCTTATAAGTCACATTAAATTTTATATTATATGTTTTTTCAGAAGTTCCAGAAGGTATTTTTATCTCATTATTTAAAAGAAAGACAGTTTGGTTTATGTCTATTTGTCCATACGTAACGTTATCAAACCACCCCAAATCTGTTAGAGTTTCAAGTTTTATTTCTTTAATTTTAGAAAATGAATTTTTATTTTCGACTTTAAGAAATAATAATACTTTCTGGTTTGAATTGACATATTCAACATCATTTAAAGAGCTTGTTAGTTCAATTCCTTCATTATGAGTAAGAAAACCATGCTTCAAATTTTCTATATTGTATATTTTTCCTTTATATTCATACTCTCCACTCAAAATTATAAAAAAAACACCGACTTTTTTTTGTGATAACGTAAATTCAAGAGTATTACTGTTATTATCGTTTATGGTTTCTCTCCATACATAAGTATTATTGTTTTTTACTATATCATTATCTTTTTTTATAATTTCAATCCCTTCTGGAAAAAATATGTTTAAAGAAGTAACTTTTATATCACTATCTCCTTGATTGCTTAAGGTAATATTAAATAATATTTCTTCATTTAATTCATAATCAGCTTTATCACTCTCAAATTCAATATCCAGCACAGAGGTAGAATATAATCTTATTGAATCAGAAAATATCTCTTTTTTTTCATATCCATCATAATATTGGACAGATGCTTTAATTTCCTTATCAAACTCCCCAATACTCTTAATTTTATACTTTATTTCTTTTGTTTCAGCTTCATTTATATTACCTTTCCAATAAATTGTTTTATTTTCCTTTATAGCTCCAGTTACACTTTCTATTTGAATATTATCTGGAAGTTCTTCTCTAAAAATAACATCTTCTACATCAGCTTCTCCTGTGTTTGTTAAGAGAACAGTAAATGAAGCAGATTCTCCTATCGAAAGTATGTTATTGGTAATAGTTCTTGTAATCTCAATATCTGGTTGGAGCAATAAAACAGTCAGATATGCCTTATAATCTCTAATATCAGAGTCATATGAAGAGGAATTGTAGCATATTTTTCTTGTATTTATTTCACCGCATTTATATCTATCCACTGAAATTGTAAGAATACTTGAGCTTAACAATAAAGAATCTGCATTTTCACTAATTAAAATATTGTAGATTGTCTCATCCAGCTTTATATTTTTAGTATTATAGATCCAACCTTCATATTCTAAAAATTCTGCCCTAGAAAAAGAAACTATTGTTAAAAAGAGTAGGAAAAAAAAGAAAAACTTATTTTTCATTCTTTCCTCTTGTGAAAAATTTTATTACTTTAAAAACAAATGTTTCTTCATAAATTATTACATCTCCTTTTTTATACTCTTTCACTAAAAACAAAGGATCTTGCTTCAATCCAAGAACAACAAGCATAGAGAAAGCCATTGCTTCTGAATCAGGAAAATTTTCTGGTTTAATCAATTCAAGCAGGAGCAATTGCTTTTTGTCTTTAATAGATTCAATTATAGCATCTGGATCAAACTTTTCAGTTTTTTGGAATGCTTTTTTATCTATAATTACAAGTTTATAATTATCCCCAAGCATACTCTTATAATCTTTTTTGCTGAAAAATTGTGTTGCTCTTGTTATTTCTCTTTCACTTAATGAATCAGCAGTGGATAAATTAAGCTGGTACATTGAGAATCCAGTAATAATTGTCTGGTTATCTTTTAAGATAAATAGGTTTGGCTTTGATGAAACGCCTTCAATTAGTGCTTTTGAATCCATATAAGCAAGATAGCCAAAAACTCCAGTTATTATCAAAATTATTAATATTACATATAATGCAATCTTAAAAATACCTTTTATTACTTTTATAAGCAAAATTACCAAAATCAAAGCAATAAAAAATCCGAAAATCATAAGATAATCCATAGTCTCCCCTCCTTGATTGTTTTTTAAGCAATG
>CAYMPC010000030.1:0-5683 GCA_964392465.1 uncultured Methanosarcinales archaeon
GCCATTTTGAAAAGCAAAAAATAACACAAGTGATAATTAAACAAATTAAAGAAAAAAACTTGTTTGTTGGCGTTTCCAAGTCAGTTATTGGTTTTAAAAAAAATAAAGATAATTTGACTATTTTGGCCTCCTTGACTTTTTTTTTGAAATTGTGCAAAAAATACAAAATTAATTTATTTCTTGCCAGTTTTGCAACTTCTCCCTTTGACTTAGTTTGTGAAAAAGAAGCACTTGCTTTGATGAAAAAACTAGCTAAAAATACTTTTTTTGCAAAAAATAATGTCTATTCTTTAGCCTATTTTTTAGATGGGGCGTATCTCTTTCCGTAATATTTTTATAGGATGCCCTTTTTTAAAGAAGTATGGGAAAGATAGAGACCGGTGTTGATAGGTTAGTTGATCTTATTAATTTGGAAAAAAAGATTTCTGTTGATGATGCTGCAAACAAACTTGGAATAAGCAAGGTTGTTATACAAGAATGGGCTGATTTTCTTGAAGAAGAAAAAATAATTAGTATAGAGTATAGTTTTTCAAAAACTTTTCTTGTAATAAGAAAATTAAGTCATGATGAAGTGAAAGAAAAAGAGAAGGCGTTCTCTTCCGAAAAGGATGCTTTTGTTAGAAAAGTGGAAAATAGCCTTAAAAATATGGAAGGCGAATCTGTGGGTTTGGAAAAGATAAAAGCGGAATTTGAGAATATAAAAAAGAACATTGGAGGGGAAGTAGAAAAAGTAAAAGAAGAAGTAAAGCAATTGGAAAAATATGAGTATTTGAAAAAGAATCTCGACTTAGATATTCAAAAGCAAATCGATGAATTTCATGTTGTACTAGATAAATATCATAAAGAGATGGAAACAGAGCAAAAAAAACATCAGATTTTGCTTGAAGAGCTAAATATTGAAAAAAGAGATGTTCAACTTAAAGAAACAAAACTTTTGAGCCTGGAAGAAAAAGAAAAAGAACTATTAAAAAGGATGTCTGAATTAGTTGATCAGGCAAAAGAACTAGGAAAAAGATCTGGAGAAGAAATGGCAGGTATTGGTGCTTCTGAAGTAAGAGTTGCAAACATAGAAAAATCTGTAAAAGCTATTGAAGAAGATATAACAAAAAAGAAAGATATTATACAGCCTCTGTTGGATAGGGCAAAAAAACACGAAGCGCAAATATTAACTCTTCAGGAAGAGATTTTGAAAAAAGCAAAAGAAAAAACAAGCAGCATAAAAGAGCATGTTGATGAAGGTTCAAAAGTTGTTTCTAATTTTGAAAAGTTTTTCAGCAAAAAAGCTGAGATAGAACAGCTGATTAATGATGTTGAAAAAGAAGAGAAAGAGATAATTAATAATTTTAGAGAATTAGAAAAAAGAGCCATTGCGTTTAATTTGGCAACAAATGCTTCCTTAGTAAATGCCCAAGTAAAGGAACTTGAAAGGCAGCTTGATGTTGTAAACAAAAAGAAAGGAAAATTTAGAGAAGATTTAGAAAAATTAATAAACATCGTTAAGAAATAATATTTAGGATATACTGGAAAATTATAATTAATTTTAATAAAAGAGGGTGAGTATGTGGAAAATACTGAAAAAACTAGTTCTGTTGCTGAGAAAAAGGTTGCTCATATAGAAATCCAAAAAAAAGACTTAAAAAAAGAAAATAAAGAAGGAAGTGTAAAAGAAATACCTGTAATAACACAAGAAGCTGCTAGAGAAGAAATAACTGAAAAAATAATAGATAATTATCATTACAAATCAAAAAATATACCTATTGAGATTACTGTAAAGGTCACCAGCAATGAATATGTGCCAATTTATGTTGTGTCTATTTCTCAAATAAGCAAAACAACAGAATTGATTCTAGAGAAGATAAGACAACAATTAGTAAATGAAGTGTCTCTTGGTATCTTAGAAATAACAGATCTTAAAAAAACACATGAAATTGAGGATAAGTTCAAACATACTATTGCTGTACTTATAAGTAAATATTTCCCTGACATGGAACAGGAAACAAAAGACTTCCTAACAACCTATCTTATCCAGAAAAGCCTTGGTCTGGGTAATTTGGAGATTATGATGGATGACGATCTTTTAGAAGAGATTGTTATCAACACGGCATCTGATCCTGTTTGGGTATATCATAAGAGACATGGTTGGTTAAAAACTAATTTGCATATTCCAGATGAAGATAAAACAAGACATTATGCGTCTATGATAGGAAGAAAGGTAGGAAGACAAATTAGTGTATTAGAGCCGTTGCTTGATGCTCACCTAAATGAAGGAGATAGAGTTAATGCCACTTTGTTTCCAATATCAACCAACGGAAATACAATAACTTTCAGAAAATTTTCAAGAAATCCCTTTACTATTACTCATTTTTTAAATTCTAAAACCATGTCGTATGAGGCTGCTAGTTTAATTTGGTTGTGTATGCAGTATGAACTTTCCGCAATAATTGCAGGAGGAACTGCTTCTGGAAAAACGTCTGTTTTAAACGTGTTAGCTACTTTTTTCCCCCCTAATCAAAGAATTATTTCAATTGAAGATACAAGAGAAATAAGGCTACCTAAGTTTTTGCATTGGGTACCTATGTCAACAAGATTGGCTAATGCAGAAGGAAAAGGACAAATAAGTATGGGGGATCTGCTTGTTAATAGTTTAAGAATGAGGCCTGACAGGATTCTTGTAGGTGAAGTAAGAAGAAAAATGGAGGCAGAAACCCTTTTTGAGGCAATACATACTGGACATAGTGTATATGCAACATTTCACGCCAATAGTGCAGATGAAACAGTACAAAGACTTACTAACCCACCAATTGACGTCCCCGCAACAATGTTGCCAGCAATCTCTTTATTAATAATACAGTTTAGAAACAGAAGAACCGGAACTAGAAGAACGTTCCAAATTGCAGAGATTTTACCAGATGCCTCTGCTAATCTTTTGATGCAGTATAATCCAAAAACAGATAAACTATCAGAAGTAAATAAATCACGTGCCTTGTTTTCTACATTAAAATTATTTACTGGTTTTAGCGATGTAGAAATAAAAAAAGATTTGTTAGAAAAACAAAAGATATTGGAATATTTGGTTAAAAACAAAATAGATACTGTTGATGGGGTTGGAAGAATTATGGCAGAATATTATACTAATAAGGAAAACTTAATGAAATTTGTTAAAAATAATAAAGTGCTTAGGTGATTAAGATTTCCTTTTTTAAATATCTTTCAAAAAAATTTTCTGGGCTTCATGATAAATTAAAAAAAGCAAATCTTTTATATTCGGAAGAAGAATTCGTAAAAAGAACTTTCTTATCTGCTTTATATGTTGATATAGGTATAATCTTTATTTTATTTATGCTACTCGCAAAGTTTGTTTCTCCTTTATCTTTGTTTTTTGTTTTGCTTATTGCTTTTCCTTTATCTTTTTTGTTTTTATTCTTTTATTTTTTTCAATTGCCAGAGATTAAAATAAGCAGGTTAGAAAAAGAAATAAACAAAGAAATTGTTTTTGCGGGAAGGTTCCTTGTGGTTGAGCTTGAATCGGGTGTTACTTTGTATACAGCAATGAAAAACCTAATAAAAAGCTATCCGGTTACAGGAGCTTATTTTAGAGAGATAATAGATAAAATAGATTTGGGAACCTCGATGGAAGAGGCTGTTGCTGAGGCTGTTGAGTTTTGCCCCAGTTCTTCTCTTACAAAATTATTATGGCAAATCTCAAATTCGCTGAGAACCGGAAGCGATATTGCTACTCCCCTAAACACTGTTGTTGAAACACTGATTAAAGAACAGCAAATTGCCGTAAATGAATATGGAAGAAAATTAAATCCTTTGGCGATGTTTTATATGATGATTGCAATTATCATGCCCAGTCTTGGAGTAACCTTACTAACCATAATCTCTATTTTTGTCGGTCTTAAACTGAATTTAACCATTCTTATGATAATTGCCTTGTTGATTGGATTTATGCAATTCATGTTTGTTGCTATGATAAATTCAATAAGGCCGCCCGTCGAGCTTTAAAATGGATATAAATGAAAAACTGAAAAAACTGAAAGAGGAACGAGAAAGACTATTAAAACTATCAAATCTAAAAACAAAAAACAATGTTTCTATAGAAAAAAGTACTAAAAAAGATGAAAAGGCTGTTCCTGATGCCTTGAAAAAAGAAATAAAAAAGGAGATAAATGAAAAAACAAAAACAACAGATAAGAAAAAAGAAGAGAAAATTAATTTTGGAATTCCAGAAAAGAAAAAAGTGAAATTGGAAAAAAGAACAGGTTATGAACAAAAAAAATTTTTCTCTAATTTTATTAAGAAATCGGGATTGGAATATAGTTTTGATGAAGTTAATAAAAAAATAATCGTTGCAACCTTGGTTGCGATTTCTTTTACAACTCTTGTTTTGGTTATCAATTTTATAATACAAAAAACTTTTTTATCAGACATTATTAACTTTCTTTTGAGCCTTTGGTTTTTGGGTTCTTTAGCTATTTTTTTTACGCTTTGGGCAGGTTTCTTTGTTTATGTAGATTTAAGAATTTATAGAAGAAGAAAAGAAGTTGAGGCTGTTTTCCCTGATTTTCTACAACTAACGGCGGCAAACATTAATGCAGGTATGCCTATCGATAGGGCGTTGTGGTTTGCAATTAGACCAAAATTTGGTATTTTAGCCAATGAAATGGAAGAAGTTGCAAAAGCAACAATGGTGGGAAATAGTTTATCTGATGCGTTATTAGAGTTTTCAAATAAATATGATTCTGTTACTATAAAAAGATCTCTGAACCTTTTACTTGAAGGTCTTGAGTCTGGCGGAGAAGTTGGAGAATTGTTAATAAGGGTTGCCACAAATTTGAGAGAGACAGAAATTTTAAAAAAAGAAATGGCTTCTAATGTTACAACTTATATTATTTTTATACTGTTTGCAACTTTGGGAGCTGCTCCTTTTTTATTTGGATTAACAACTGAGCTTGTGTTAATTATGAGTTCTATATTATCTTCAATTAATCTTGGTGAGAGTACACAAAGTTTTGGAGGAATGGGCAGTGTTTTTTCTTCAGGAGGAAGTTCTGTTTCTATAACAGATTATCAGATTTTTGCTATTACTAGTATTATTATTTCTTCCACTTTTGCTGCAATCATAACAAGCGTTATTCAAAAAGGAGACGCTAAAGAATCTTTTAAAAAAATCCCTTTATATGTTGCAATTGGATTAATAAACTATTTTGTCGCTTTTGGTTTGTTGAAGTTTTTCTTGGGGGGATTTTTTAAATAAAAAATTAAGTAAAATTCAAAAGATGAATCCATGCTTTCATATATCCTAAAATTGCTTCTTTATATTGTTCTTTGACAAACTGTTCTTCTGCCCATAAATATTCCTTTTCTGCCAAATCATATAAAGTTTTATTTGTTTTTTCTAAACCATTATTTGAAATATCTGTTTGTCTTTTTTCAATAATCAATTTGTCTGCCTTTGCTAATAATTGTGATATATTGTTGTTTTCAATGTGTTGTACAGCAAACATTTCATCTAAAAATACTTTTTGCGTGGTAACTGAAAAAGAATCTGTCCATTTTGTTTCTATTAAGCTTGAAATTATTGCATTTTCTGCTTTTGTTTTCTTTGTTCTATTATTCTCTTCTTTTTGAAGTTGCTGTAATGCTTGTTCTTTATAGTATATTGGGCTGTCGCATGCAT
>CAYMPC010000030.1:5693-13045 GCA_964392465.1 uncultured Methanosarcinales archaeon
TTTTTTATCCTTGTTAAAGTCTGCTTGATCAGGATTAAATATCTCAATACAATTATCTAAAAAATCATTAATCTCATCTAAATCTCTGTCTGGTAATGCATAATTAAACTCATTATAGGTTATTACTTCTGTCGGAATGACTCTCTCTTCAAAAATATTGTCTGCATTATTATCTATATTTAAAACAAAATAGGAGTTTTTATTTACTTCTAACTTCGCTTTTGTTTTCTCGTTGTTTGTTATATTTGTATATCTAACCATAATTCCTTGATCTGTATCATTATCATAATAAAATACTTCTAAAGTAAAGTTTCCTTCGTCTGTTGCTTCAAGTTCAATTGTATAATTTTTATATCCTTTTACCATTGCAATTTTTGGTTCTCCTTCAAGTATACTATAAAATAGCATATTATTTGAATAGTAATCTACCTCTTCCATGTTTTCTGAAAAGATTTTAAAATTTAAAGGACTATATAAGAAAACACTCATAAAGGGTATGTTTGGTGCGTATGAAAAATCTTCTGGGCTTCTCCATTTAGTATAAAACCTTGGGTTATATTGCGGACCTTTTGGACCTTCCATTAAAATTTGTCTGCTTATTTGCCCCCATCTGCCTTCAAAGTTTACCCAAGAGGTTGAGTAATTTATTTTTACAAGCTCGTAACTTTCTTCTTTTTCGTTTGCTATTTCAAGAATACTTGGTTTAAACACTTTTCCTTCTTTACTTATTTTTTCTATGTCTTTAAATTTTCCTATAAGATTTTGGAAAAAAAGATATTTGCTGCCAAAAACAATAGGTTCAAAATTAGCAAAATTATTATGACTGCCTTTTGCAACTAAAACAACAGGATGTGTTTTATTCATAAATTCTATATCTTCTAAATCATAATAAACTATTTTAAAAAAGTCAAACATATATTCTACACTTTCGATCTTCCCTGCTGAGTTTTCTGTAACTTGAATCATTTCCCAATCCCCTTCATGATTCATCAAATCTCTTTTTTGAAAAGGATAAAAAACAAAATATTGATAGAATTTGTGATTATCTTTTTCTGTAATTCTTCCATAAATTTTTGGTTTATAATTACTGAAATCAGTTATGAGAGGTAATGCATATTCCTCAGATATGTCCACATTTATCAAATCAAGATAATGGAGATTTGAATCTTCTAAATTCATTAAATCATCACCAAGAACCGGGCCCTCTTTAATTAAGATGTTATTTGCTTTTTTTAAGTTAGAGAGGGTGAGCATGCTTTCTATTTCTCTTGGCTCATAGTGCTCATCTGGATGTAAGTAAAGAATTGGTGAATATTTTTCTAACCCTTCTTCTATTTCTGTTAACTCTTGTTTAGAAGATACAGTTACGTTAAGATTATCAATAACAACACTTCCTACTGTGGGAAGGTGAATTAAAATAAAGTTTGAAAGATTTAATGTGTCTTCACAAGAAGAGATTAATACTTCATCAACATATAAGTGCCATTCCCCTTGCTCTCTTAATGCTTTTACTTTATAAGTTTGGTTTTTTGCTGGGGCAAAGGGAGAGACTGCACAATCTCCGAGGCTGTCTTGATAGCCGTATCCAATGGAAATACTTTGCTGATTAATTGGGAAACTGCTCGTGTAACCGTTTTGTAGTCTTAAATCATATCTTGAATAATCTTCGGCATATATAGAAAAAATTATTCCTTGGCCTGGTTGCGGGTTCCCTTCTGATTTTAATTGCCCCTCAAAAGAAAGAATTATTTTATCTTCTGTTGAAAAATTAAGATAAGAATTGAATGTTGCTAAATATCTTCCTGAACTATCTGTGTTTTGCCCATCAATATGTATTTTTTTATCATGAAAATAAAAGCCTCCGTCTGCATTTGTTACCCATTCTGGGTTGGTTGTTGTTTCTTCATCTTCAAAATCTTCGTAAAAGATTGTTATTTCTTTTGCTGCTGTGGCTGATACTACTACAAAAAAAACAAAACACATCAAATAAATTTTTGACATAAAAACACCTCTTTTATTACTAATAAAATAATAATAAAAAAGAACCGATATAAATATTTTACTAATAAAATACTAAAATAAATGTAAAAAAGAAAGAGAAAGAAAAACTACCAGCAAATTCCTTCGTAGTTTTTTGGCCTTTTGAGAGAGGCATCAAAAAATAGATTTTTACCATCAATAACTTCTTTATTGCCAAACTTTAGATCTCTAAATTGTGGCCACTCTGTCAAAATCAATATTATTTCGCTGCTGTTTACTAGTTCTTGTCCTGTTTTTGCATATTTTAAATGGGGGAAGAATTTTTTGACTTTTTCCATTGCTTCAGGATCATAAAGAGTAAGCTCTGCTTCTTCCATCAACAACTCTTTTATTGTTTGCAATGCTGGGCTTTCTCTTGTGTCGTCTGTCCCTGATTTAAAGGTCAATCCTAAAATCCCTATTTTTTTCCCTCTTAATGGGCCTTTCTGTTCTAAAAGCTCTAATAATCTCATTGGCTGATCCCTGTTAACATCCAATACTGCTCTTAATAATCTTGGAGTATATCCTATCTCTGTTGCTTTATAGACTATCGCATTAACATCTTTAGGAAAACAGCTTCCTCCAAACCCTATACCTGATCTTAAGAAATAGGGGTTAATTCTTTTATCTAGACCAATTCCTTTTGAAACTACGTTTGCATCTATACCGAGTCTTTTTGAAATATTTCCTATTTCGTTAATAAAAGATATTTTTGTTGCTAAAAATGCATTTGATGCGTACTTTATCATCTCTGCTTCCTTGAACCCTGCTTCTAAAATCGGGCATTTGAACCATGAATAAATCTGTTTTACTTTTTCTAATCCTTTTTTATCAGAAGACCCTAATATTATTCTGTCTGGCTTGAAGAAATCTTCAATTGCTTCTCCTTCTTTCAAAAATTCTGGATTCATAACAACTGAAAAATCTTTTCCAAACTTTTTTTTGCTTGTCTCTTCCATTACTTTAACGACAATATTTTCGCATGTTCCTGGAATTACTGTTGATTTAATTACAAAAACATGATATTTTTTATTTTTCAATATTGGGCCTATTTGCCTAACTACTGCTTCTAACTGGTGCATTGACATGCTACCTTCTTTTTTTGAGGGCGTGCCAACAGAAATGAAAGTAATGTCTGATTCTGCTATTGCTTTTTTCATATCTGTTGTTGCTGTAAATCTCTTTGGAACAATCTCTTCAAGTAGTTCTTGTAGTCCTTTCTCGTAGATTGGTGGGATTTTTTTATTGATATTATCAACCTTGTTGGAATCTATATCTAATCCTATTACAGTATATCCTAGCTTGGCCATGCCGGCTGCTTGTATTAACCCCACATATCCTAATCCTATTACTGATAATTTCATTTTTTCACCTTTTTTGTTTTTTATATTGTTAAAATATACAATGTGTTTTGATTTTATTTAAATATCTTACCGTTATCCTACTTTATAAGATATATTTATATATTCTTTTTTTTTCCTTGAAATAATAAAATGAAAAACAAAATTTCAATAACTATAAATGAGAAGACTTTAAGAGATATTGATAACATAATAGATAATGTTTACATTAGGAATAGGAGCCAGGCCATAGAGCTTTTAGTAAATAATGCTTTGGGAGAAAACAGAGTTGCTGTTATTCTTGCGGGCGGGCCAGAAGAGGAGCTAAAATTATCTGAAAAAGAGTATAGAATAACTGCCAATATTAAAGGAAACAAACTTATAGAACTAACATTAATAAAATTAAAAGAAGAGGGTTTTAAAAAGGTATATTTAATAGCTAGACAACAAATAATAAATGCTGTTTTTGCGTTGGTTCAAAACGGATCAAAATACGGTGTTTCTTTAGAATATGTTGAAGAAAAAGAGTCACTAGGAACCGGAGATACTTTGAGTTTAGTGAGAGGAAAGATAAAAAGCAGTTTTCTTGTAGTATATGGTGATGTTCTTTTTTCAAATTTAAATTTAGATGAATTATGGAATGAGCATTTAAAGCAAAAGGGGCTTGCTACTTTGTTATTGACTACAACCCCTGAACCTGAAAAAAAAGGCGTTGTAAAAATAGAGGGATCAAAAATACTCGAATTTGTACAAAAACCTGAAAAAAGCGAGGTTTATGTTGGGTTTTCGTCTGTTTTTATAACTCAACCAGAATTATTAGAATATGCTGGGCATAGTCTAGAAAAGGAGGTTTTTCCTTCTTTGGCAAAAAAAGGGTTTTTAAATGGATATTTAAGTACAACAAAAATAGTAAAGATACATTCTAAAAAAGATATTTAATTTCTTATTTTAATTATTATTGCATGCCCGTTAAGATTATGAATTATTATTCTGTCTGTCTTTGCTCTTTGCTCATTTACAAACTTAGTTACGCCATCACAACTTTTAAACCCATAATCATCGTAAACTATAATTCCTCCTACTGATAATTTTGACCATATCCATTCTGTTGTCATTTTTGCAGATTCATAAACATCTACATCTATATGGCAAAACCTAAAAATCTTGGAAGTGATTTTTTTTGCTGTTTCTGTAGGAAATGTTCCTTGAAGTATTTTGGTGTTGTTTATTTTAAATTTTTTAAGTAAATCTTCTACTTCTTTTTTTGATGTGTCTTTATGTTCTCCGTCTTTGTAAAAAGAATCTTTGCCTTTTTTTGCCATGACCACCCCTTTAAAAGTGTCACATAAAAACACTTTGTCTTGGATTCCTTCTATTTTGGCTTTGTTTGCAATTAATGCTGCTGTGCCTCCTTTCCAAACTCCCACTTCCAAGATGGCCCCTTCTATCTTTTTACTTTGCTCAACAAGCTGCCATAATTCATAGCACCTATATTTATCAACAAGCGTATTTGCTTTAATTATCTCGTATGTTTTTAAAAAAAGTGTGTCTTTTTTCCATGGTGCATATGTCTCCATTGGAGAAACTGGTTCATGAAGATTATTAAAAGGCGTATACGAAACACCTTTTGGCAGTTTATTTAGTTTAAAAGAATAACCAAAAATATTCACAAACCTATTAAGTGAATTTACTATTTTTCCGGCTAAATTTTGTTTTGTCATTTTTTGATTGTTCTGTCTTATTTTCTTTTTGTTGCAAAAAAAACAGGCAACGAATCTTCCTTTTCTTTTTGTATATTAATATCGAACCTTTTCTGTAAGAGGGCTTTACACTTTTTTTCAAGTAGTGGTGTATCAACTTCCATTATTATTTTTTCTGTTTTGTTTAATGTGTTTTTTGCCCCTCTTAAAACATGTAATTCGTGCCCTTCCACATCTATTTTTAGGATATCAATTTTTTTTATGTCTTTCAAAAGAGTATCTAGCTTTACTGTTTCTTTTGAATCTTTATCACTAACTGCTTTGTTTATAATTTTTGTATCTTTATATTTTCCTATGTTCTCTTTTAAATAGTTAAATGTATTTTTATCAGATTCTATTGATATAACTTTTGCTCCTTTCTCTAATGCTAGCAACGCATATTCCCCTGCCGCAGCACCGCAATCTATAACTATCATCCCTTTTTTAATTTTAAATTTTTTATCTCTTTCATAAATATTATGTACAAACTGCTCAAAAAAATAATTTACATTTATTGCATGAAATCTTTTTCCCTCTTTATCTATAATATAACTTTCCAATATTTTATATCTCTTAATTGCCTGTTTTCCTGCCTTATATCCAAAAAGGGAAGTATAAACGAATTTAATAGGGATATATTGCAAATATTTCAAAAGATTAAATCTGTATTTAAGCCTGTATCTTATGGCATTAGAATAAAAGAGATATAGCCTCTCTATTGTTTTTCTTATTCTAAGAATCATTTTTATATACTAAATTCAAATATTTATATTCTTTTTTGTTGCCTCTGCAGGCGTAATCTTTATAAATAGGTGGTTTTTCTTTTGTTTTAGACGGCCATAGTGGCGGGGTTCCACCTGTTCCCTTTTCGAACACAGAAGTTAAACCTGTCGACGTGTCTGGCAGTACTGCACTCCGTGTGGGAAACCAGATTCGCTGTCTTCTCTTTTTTGTTTTGTGATTTTGACATTAAATTTATTAAAACAGAGGATTTTATTTTTTACAGGTGTTTGAAAAATGAATATACAAGAAAGGCTTTCTTTAATTAAAAGCGTTGGAGAAGAAATTGTCACAGAGGATGAACTTATTCAACTTCTGGAAAAAAAGAAAAATTTTGTCGCATATGATGGGTTTGAACCATCTGGGAATTTACATATCGGTCAGGGTCTTTTAAGGGCTATTTCTGTTAATAAAATGATTAAAGCGGGCGCCGAGTTCAAATTGCTTGTGGCTGACTGGCATGGTTGGGCCAATAATAAGCTTGGAGGAGATTTAGAAAAAATTCAAATTGCTGGAAACTACTTTATTGAAGTTTGGAAATCGTGTGGGATGGACCTTAAACATGTTGAATTTGTTTGGGCATCAGAGCTTTTGAATAATAGAGATTATTGGAAAACTGTAATGCAAATAGCAAGAAATTCTACTTTAAACAGAATTTTAAGAACAACTCAAATAATGGGAAGATCTGAAAAAGAGGTGTTGCAGGCCTCTCAGATAATCTATCCTTGTATGCAAGCAGCTGATATTTTTCATTTAAAAGCAGATGTCTGTCAACTTGGTATGGATCAAAGAAAAGTTAATATGCTTGCTAGGGAGCTTGGAGAAAAACTGGGTTTTTGGAAACCAATTAGTGTTAGTCATCATATGATTCTTGGATTGCAACAACCTTCTTCTGAAGAAAAAGATACTGTTGAAAGAGCTATTGATTTAAAAATGTCAAAATCAAAACCAGATACTGCTATTTTTATGACAGACACAGAAGAGGATATTAATAGAAAAATTAGCAAGGCATGGTGCCCTGAAAAACAAATCAAAGAAAATCCTATATTAGAATATTATAAATATATTATTTTTGAAAAAGTTGATATGGTTGAAATAAGGAGGCCGGAAAAATTTGGAGGAGATGCTTCCTTTTCCAGTTATGGCAATTTGGAAAAGGCTTATTCAGAAGGAAAAATACATCCTTTAGATTTAAAAAAATCTGCCGCATCTTATATTAATGAATTACTTAAACCGACAAGAGAACATTTTACAAAAAACAAAGAAGCAAAAAGATTAAAGGAGCTTGTTGAGGGTTTTGAAATAACGAGATAGTATTTTTGTTCGAAACATTTATTAATTCTTTTTTTTTAAGTATTGTTGTGCGGATTGACAAATTAAAAAAAAGGCTGGCGGAAAAAAAGATTAATGCAGTTTTTATCTTTTCTATTACAGATGAGCCGGATAAAAATATCTTTTATTTTACGGGGTATTG